>SOKS01000025.1 GCA_004375725.1 Dehalococcoidia bacterium
CATCATGGCGCAAATCCGGCGGGATGGGGCACTGTTCGCATTTCTCGTTACAGGGCTCGACATGAATCGTCACACTTGCCTGCTGTAGCCTCCTCTTGATATCCTGCTCCAGATGATCGCACATGCTATGGGCATCTTCCAGGCTGGTTCCCTTCGGCATGACCAGGTGCAGGTCAACGTAACGCTGACTTCCCGCCTTTCGCGTGCGGAGCTCGTGATAGTCAACCAGCTCACCAACGTGCTCCATAATAGCGGCTCTGACGACGTTCTCCTCGGCTTCAGGCAACCTGACGTCAACCAGCCCGCCAAATGACCTCCTCAATACTTCATAAGCCGATTTGAAAATAATTAACGAAACCAGCAGCGCAATTATCGGGTCAATGACGGCGAGGCCGGTGAAACGGATGACCACTAGCCCCACCAGTACCCCTGCCGCAGAATAAACATCAGCCGCGATATTACGCGCATTGGCCTCAATTGCCACCGAATCGGTGGCCTTGGCTACTTTAAGCAGGTACTTTGACAGGAAAACGCTGACAATAATGGAAACCAGCATCGCTCCAATACCGGCTTCCGTCAATTCAAGGATTGTCCCGGTGATGATCCGGCGTATCGCTGAATATACAATCAGGCCACCGGCGGCAAAAATCAGTACCGATTGCACCACGGCCGCTATATTTTCCGCCTTGCCATGGCCAAACGGGTGCTCTTCATCAGCGGGTTTGGTAGCGACCACAACGGCCAGAAAGGTAATCGTGATGGCAAACAAATCGAGAAAACTGTCCGCCGCCTGGGCCAGGACGCTGATGCTCCCCGTGATGACTCCCGCCACCACCTTGAACACTATCAGCCCGATGACTACACCCAGAGAAAGCTTGGCAGCGCCGCTTCTGCTGGCAAACATCATTCCTTACCTATTTTACGGCTTTTACCCGCGCGAAAGGCAGCCAGCTGATGAATCGTCCCCACTCTTTCTTGTCCCAGACCACCAGCAGCGTGGGGGCAATGCAGATGGAACTGAATGTTCCGGCAATGATGCCGATTATGAGGACAGCGACCAGATTCTGAATGGTGGCGCCGACAAAGAATAGCAGCGCCAGGACGACAACAAGCGTGGTGAGGCTGGTATTTACCGAGCGGCCGAGCGTTTCCACCAGGCTGTTATTGACCACGGTTTCAAAGTTGGCGTTTATGTCCAGTCGTATATTTTCCCGTATCCGGTCAAAGATGACCACCGTGTTGTTCACGCTGTAGCCGATCACCGCCAGAATGCCGGTGATGAACATCATGTTGACCTGCCAGTTTAATATGCCCCCGAGTATGGAGAAAACTCCCAGGGCCACCACTGCATCGTGGGTAAGGGCGATAATGGCACAGGTACCGTAGTGGAATGGCTTGGGCATGCGGCGGAACGCCCAGGTGACGTAGAACAGTATGCCCAACGCCGCTATCGCCACGGCGATAACCGCCGTCCGCACCGTCTCGGTAGCAATCAGGGGGGACACCGAGGAGAATTCCGGCTCGGTGAGATTGCCAAACCTGGCTTCAAGTCCGGCTTCCATCTCTGCCTTGCTCTCTGCGCTTAATTCCTCGGTACGTATCAGGTAGTCACCAGCACCGGTGCGCTGGATAATCACGTTATCGTAACCCAGGTCAACCAGCGCCTCCTTCAGTTCGCCCTGCGCCACATCCTGTTCAAAGTCAACGGTAAGCAGCGAGCCGCTGCTGAACTCAATGCCCATTTTCAGACCAAAGGTCAGCAGGGATATAATCCCGATGAGGATAACCACTGCCGAGATCAGAAAGAACCGAAACCTTTTGCCGACAAGGTCAAACATTTCTTTTACCCACCGATACGCTGAATAGACGCGTCCGCTTCGACAGCGGACCGCCGACGAACATGCGCAATAACGTGCGGGTGACCACGATAGCGGAGAACATGCTCACCGCAACACCTATACCCAATGTAACCGCAAAACCTTTTACCGCTGCCCCGCCAACGATGCTATTTCCCACCCAGAACAGAATAATACATACAATGAAAGTCGTGATATTACTGTCCCGGATGGCATTCCAGGCGCGGTTGAAACCAGCTTCGATAGCTGCCCCGAGCGTGCGACCAGTGCGTATTTCCTCCTTCATCCGCTCAAAAATGAGCACGTTGGCGTCCACTGCCATGCCAATCGACAGGACAAATCCGCCAAGCCCGGCCAATGTTAGAACAACGCCAAATAACTTAAATACGGCTAACACAACAACGCCGTAGAATACTAGGGCCAGGCTGGCCAAAACACCGGACACACGGTAGTAGGCAATCATGAAGAGCAACACCAGAAGGATGCCGATGATGCCCGCCTTCACGCTCATATCAATAAAATCGGCACCCAGAATGGGGGAGACGGTCTGGTCAAATATCGGTATCAGCGGCAGCGGTATGCGCCCGGCATTGAGCAGTTGGGACAGTTCCAGCGCTTCATTCAAACTCAGGCCTTCAATCTGCCCGCTTTCGGAAATTACGGAGCGGATAATCGGGGCAATTGGCACGCCATCATCCCCGAGCAGGGGCTCCCCGCTCAGGTAAATGCCCAGCGGCTCCCCGATAAGTCGACCGGTAATTTCCTCCGATAGCTTCTGCCCCTCTTTATTCCACTCGAAAATAAGCAGCACCTCGCCGAATTCACCAGTTCTGGCATAGGTATTCTCCCTGAAGTACGAGCTGTTTAGTTCCTTTTCCTGTCCGCCGATGACGGCCGTCACCGGTATCCATTCCTCCTCCCCGTCCTTGATTTTCAGCTCGCGGAACTCAATGAGCGCCGTCTGGCCAATGAGCTTCTTGGCCTTGTCGGCCTCACTGATGCCCGGCAGCTCCACCAGGATACGGTCGGTGCCCTGCTTCTGGATCATCGGCTCGGCTACCCCGAGGATATTGATTCTGCGCTCGATGACGGCAACGGCACCGTCAATGGCCTCATCCTCTGTTCCCGGCTCAATATCCGAGAAATCGGCCTGATAGACCATATGGATGCCGCCCTGCAGGTCAAGGCCCAGGCGCATTGCCTCCCTACCCCACAGTGGATAGACGAGGGCAATAATGGCAAAGGCAAAGAGGGCCATGACTATGGACAGAGTAACCAGGTTTCTCGTGGTCATTGTCTCGAAACGCTACATGTCCTTTCGACAAGGGATTTTTAAAGTATGCCCGATATATTTCAAAGCTTCCTCTCTCGTGGTCACTTCCCCCGCCGCCTGTGCCTCACGCACCGCCTCAAGTATTTCCGCAAAGCGCGGCCCCGGACTCAGGCCGAAAAGATTGATTAAATCGTGACCATCCATGAGTTTCGGCGGCACCGTCAGCTTTTCTTCCTCCGCACGTCTGGCCAGTACGTAAGCCATAACCTCTGCGTGCTCGCGCCAGTGAGCCAGGTCCAGATGCTTTCCCCTCGTCGCCAGATGGTCGGCCAGGCTGAAAAAAAGGATATCAATCCCCGCCTCTCCGGTATCGCGGAAGTAGCGGTAAATCGCCCGGCTGGTCGGCAATCCCTCGTGGCTCATCTGCGTTGGTCGGAGGTGATACTTTACTATTACCTCTACCAGCCTTATCTCCCTGGTACTGAACCTCAGCCTCTCCATAATATCAGTCGCCGCAAGGGCGCCCTCCGTGGCATGACCGAGAAAACGCATCCGGCCATTCTCCTCAACCGTTTTGGTCTGCGGCTTGGCGATATCGTGCAGCAGCGCCGCCAGTCGCAGCAGCGACCTTCTCGTACTTCCGTGGCCGACCTCGTGCGAAAAGTGCTGCGCCAGTGCCTCCGACCAGGGAACGGCTGCCAGTACTTCCCTGTTGCCGTATTCCCAGTCTCCTTCCCGCAGTAAAAAATCGACCGCCTTCACCGTACGCAACGAGTGCTCAAAGACATCCCAGTAATGCTCCCGGGGCTGTGTCACCCCTTTAGTCTGAGCCAGTTCGGGGAATATATTTCCTAGCAGCCCCAGTTCCTCAAGATAATCGATGTGCTGACCACTGTGCGGTAAAGCCAGCAGCCGGAGCAATTCTCCCCTTACCCGCTCCCCGGCCACGCTATCAATAAGATGGGCATAGCGCCGGGCGAGCATCTCCGTATCTTCATGTATTTTGAAAGCAAGCTCCGCCGCCAGACGAACCGCCCGCAACAGGCGAACCGGGTCTTCGGCAAAGGCCGACTCATTTACCACCCTTATAACGCCACGGCTGAGGTCATCCTGCCCATGGAACGGGTCGATGAGCGCTGGCGACTGCGGATGACTTATTAGTTCTTCCAGTCCTATCGCCATCGCATCTATGGTAAAGTCGCGCCGCGCCAGGTCCCGCTCAATGTCGGCCTCAATCGTAGAAAAATCGAGCTCCCACTTTCTATCCGCAATGGTGAGCACTACCCTGCCCACCCTGTTCTCTTCGTCAAGAGGGATGTATTTGCCCCCCAGTTCGTCCGCTATTTCGGCAGCCACTTCGAGCGCATTGCGAGCCACGGCAAGGTCGATATCTTCCACCTCGCGCCCGAGCAGCAGGTCTCGCACCATGCCACCGGTGAGATACGCGGTTATCCCCTGGCCAGCAAGGTGCTGATGAATTCGTTTCAGTAAGGACAGGGTATCTGAGGCAATAGATATTTTCACTGCCAACGCCATCGAAGAGTACATCTGTTAAACTATACTGGAAGCAGCGTATTTTATCAAGTCTGGCTCGCTTGACGCTAGCTGTCAAAGTTGGTTAAGATAGGCCAATGGTAGCCAAGCGCTCCGGGCTTTCTTATGCGTGGGTCATCGTGGGCATCGTCATCATCGGCATGACGCTCATCTATGGCATCAGGCATTCCTTCTCCGTCTTTTTCCCGTCTATTCTGGAGGAATTCGGCTGGAATCGCGGCAGCACTGCCTTCATGCTTTCGCTGAACCTGCTCGTCTATGGTTTTCTGGCGCCTATCACCGGCAGCCTTGGAGACCGCTGGAAGCCACATCGTATCATGCCCATCGGCCTCATCATTCTGGGCCTGGCCACGATGGGCTGCGCCTTTGCCCAGGAACTGTGGCATTTCTATTTGCTTCTCGGCTTTATAGCGCCAATCGGAATGGCCTGTGCCGGCTGGCCGCTGCTGGCCCCGGCGCTGGCCAACTGGTTTGCCCGGAAGCGAGGCCTGGCCATGGGACTGGCACAGATAGGGGCTGGCCTCAGTTTCACCTACGGCTTGTACGCCGAGTTCGCCATATTGCAGCTGGGCTGGCGCCACGCCTACTTTGTGCTGGCGGGCACGCTCTGGGTAATACTCCTGCCGCTTTACTTCCTCTTCTTCCACTTCCGCCCGGAAGACAAGGGATTGAAACCATACGGAGCGGAGGAACTGGTAATAGCCAGGAGTGAATCACCCGAATCGTCTGCGACCAACCACGCCATATCATGTGACTGGACACTGCGGCAAGCGCTGGGCACCTATCAGCTCTGGATGCTGATGCTGGCTTACTTCCTGTTCTGGGGCATCGGTACCTATCTGGTTATCGCCCACCAGGTTAAATTTGCGGAAGACGTTGGCTACAGCAGCACCTTTGCCGTCTCTATCTTTGCCCTATATGGCTTCAGCCTGATCGGGGGACAGCTTTCTTGCGGCATATCAGACCGTATCGGCCGCGAGGTGACGATTACGTTCGCCAGCGCGCTGATGATTATCGCGCTGATAGCGCTGGTTTCAGTAAAGGACTCTTCCCAGCCGTGGCTGCTATATGTCTACGCTATATGCTTTGGCTACGGAGGCGGCTTTTTTACGCCCACCTTGACCGCCGGCGCGGCCGATATCTTTCACGGGAAGCACTTTGGCGCCATTGCCGGCATACTGCTCACCGGCATGGGAATCGGGGGAGTGATTGGGCCGTGGCTGGGCGGCTATATATACGACGTCACCGGAAGCTACACCAGCGCCTTTTCCCTCTGTATGGCAGCCTTCTTTCTCGCCTGTACCGCGTTCTGGATTGCCGCACCCAAGAATGCAGCTAAATTAAACGCGCGGAGAATGAAAAGACCAACACCATCTGGTTAGCGTTACGGCCATGTTCTTCAAGAGGGACAAACCGGTTAATGACCAGACTCTAGACCACCTCGCCGACGGGGCAGCAGACCTGATGGCTAGGTCGGAGAAAATCGTGGTGTTCACCGGCGCCGGCGTCAGCACGGAATCGGGCATACCGGATTTCCGCAGCCCGGGCGGTATCTGGGACCGCTTTGACCCGGACGATTTCACCTACCAGAAATTCATTAGCGATGCCAGCACCAGGAGAAAACAGTGGCAGATGCTCTGGAAAGAGCGCCTGGTGGAGACGGTGA
>SOKS01000027.1 GCA_004375725.1 Dehalococcoidia bacterium
GACTGCCTGGTCAGCCTGCTGCGGGGTGGCAGTGGAAAGACCGACCAACATTTTTTCCCCGACCAGTTCCCGGACTTTCACCACCGGCAGGTCATCCTGACCGACATGAACGCCGTCTGCCTCAACCGCCAGGGCGAGGTGCACATCGTCATTAACTATGAAGCAGGCGTCATATTCGCGGCAGAGCTTCTGAATCGCCAGGCACTCGTGATACTTCTGCCGCATGGTGAACTCCTTCTCACGGTACTGGACCAGTTTTATCCCGGCTTCCAGCATTTGTTTTACTACCTCCAGGTTTGACCGGCCCAGCGAGTACTCGCTGGCAGTTACGCCATAAAGGTCTGTTTGAGGAAACCGGCGTCGTTCTGTCATTTAAAACCTCGTTCCACTGGAATCATGCCATTTCTGAAATTCGTAATCAGCCTGTAACTGGCTCCCGCATTTAACGGAACAATCACCGCTATGTGCTGTACTTTTGCACGGCGTCGTAGAAGGCTCTCCAGAACGGGTCGACCACGGGGTGCCGGAGTTTCTTTTCCTGGCCGCCTTCTATAAGGACCATGCCTTTCTTCGCATCAGTGAGCTCGCCAACAATCGAAGCGCGGATGCCCTTCCTGGCCAGGACATCGACGACTTTCTCTGCCTTATGTTCGCGGCAGGAAATTATGAGCGTGCCCTCGCTGATGGAAGCGTATGGGTCGATATCGAAGAGCTGACAGATTTCCAGCACGCGGTCCTCGATAACTATCTCATCTTTTTCAATCCTTACCCCCAGCCCCGCCGCCTGGGCCACTTCATATAAGCCCCCCCATATGCCGCATTCGGTGGCATCGTGCATGGCACTTACGCCGTCGTCTCTTACGCCGACGGTGATAGCGGTCATGGCATCTTCCACCACTGACATCTTGAAGAAAATACTTTCGGCCTTTTTCGCGAAATCAGCGCCGAATTTTTCCTCGAGAAGTCCCGGAAACATGGCGGCGAAGATGCCACTGGCCTCGATAGCTGGCCCTTTGGTGATGATTATCTTGTCGCCGGCCCTGGCGAATCTGGGGGTGACGTACTCATCCAGTTCACCCGTGCCAATAATAGTAGCCCCGCCGACCATCGGGTAGTGGCAGTTATCATAGCGGGCGGTATGTCCGGTGATGACGCTGATGCCCATCTGCTCGCATTGCTGGTGTATGATAGTCCACATCACCTCAAGCTGTTCTCTGGTCATTTCCATGGGCAGGTTAAGGTCTATCGACAGGTATTTTGGCTTTAATCCGCTCGTTACCGAGTCGGAGGCAATTATGTGGATGGCGAACCAGGCAGCCCTCTCCCAGCCATACTGCGGGACAATGAACACGGGGTCGCAGGTAAAAGAAAGCGCTTTGCCGCCAATCTCCACTATACCCACATCAACACCGTGCTGTGGGCCGACGAGAATATGGTCGCTCCTGGCCCCGAGTCTGGGGAGTATTAGTTCGTCAAAAATCTGGGGCGAAATTTTCCCGATCTCCGGCAGTTCAGATTCCATTTTTTGTTTCTACTCCTTTCCTTAATAAGCTCGCGGGGTACGGCCGTAAAAGGCTGCTGGAATACCTGATGCCGGCAACCCTGGCAGTATTGGATTAAAAAAACCGGAGGCGCATTAGCTTCCGGTTCCGGCTCGTTACTTCCCTCCGCTCGTATTACCGAGGTCAGGTTCCAAGGGTCGTCTCTTGCGGGACTCTCAGCTTTACAGCTCCCCTAGTAGCTATTCAATTGGCT
>SOKS01000034.1 GCA_004375725.1 Dehalococcoidia bacterium
CATTGCGGCGATTCCCGGTGCGTCTGGATTGGCCGGCGTCACAAAGAGCAGGTTGCTGCCCATCTCTTCAAAAGTGGAGGTAATGTAATTTTGGAGACCTGCCCCTACGGACATGAGAACAATAACGGCTCCTACCCCTATTATCATGCCCAGCATGGTCAGTGAGGAGCGCAGCTTGTTGGCGAATAACGACCTGATGGCAATGACAATAGAATCTACAAATTTCACCGATCTCTCCCACGGTTTAATTCAGAATTAGTTGCCAGTATCCTTTCGTTTACGTATCGTAGTATCATTGTTTTTTAACTTTTTCGTCACTGATAATCCTGCCGTCCAGCAGGCGTATTATACGCTGAGTCTGCCTGGCTACGTCCATTTCATGGGTGACCAGAATCACCGTAATCCCTTCCTGGTGAAGCTGGCTGAAAATACGGGTAATCTCCGTGGTGGCGGAGCTATCCAGGTTGCCCGTGGGTTCATCCGCCAGAATGAGCGACGGTTTGTTTACCAGTGCCCGGGCAATGGCCACGCGCTGCTGCTCACCGCCGGACAGTTCGGTGGGCTTATGGTTTGCCCGTGCCCCCAGCCCGACTCGTTCCAGCGCTTCCATGCTTCTCTTGCGCCGCTGTCCGCCGCCACTGTAGATTAAAGGCAGCTCCACATTAGAGAGGGCTGAGGCGCGTGGTAAGAGGTTGAACGTCTGGAAGACAAAGCCAACTTTCTTATTTCTCAACTCGGCGAGCTTGTTATCATTCAGCTGGCTGACATCCGCACCTTCCAGCATATACTTACCCGCCGTGGGCTTGTCCAGAAAGCCAATGATGTTCATCAGCGTTGACTTACCGGAACCGGAGGCACCAATGATGGCCACCATGTCGCCCTGCTTGATGGTCAGGTCAATTCCCCTGAGAGCGGGCACCTCAATCTTGCCCATCCGGTAAATTTTCGCGATATGCTCAAGCTGTATCATTTAATGTTCCTGGTTACTACAATTTCCAATACCACAGTTAGTATAAACCATGCCCGGTTGACTAACGGCGCTTACTCCTGGCAAGGATCGTTTCTCCAGCCTTGAGGCCGCTGACAATTTCCGTATCGAAGCCATCGCTGATGCCAATTACTACGACTCTTTCTTCCAGCTCATCGTCGTCAACGACCACGTTGACTATGGGATTACCCTCGCTATCTTCGCCGATGGCGCGTTCAGGCACCAGCAGGACATCGGTGCGGCTGATCAGAATGATGTCAGTCTCAGCACTCATGCCGACCATCACGCCGGAATCCTCCGGGACATCGAGCTCAATTTTGACTTTGTAGACGACAACCCCGCCGACCTCGAGCGGTACCGGGTAGATGGTAGCAACAATACCGGCGAACTCCTTGTCGGACAGTGCGTCAAGGGTTAGAATTACCTCCTGACCTATCTCCACGTCAGTGATATCGATTTCATCCACTTCCACCACCAGTTCCAAGCTGGTGGGGTCAATCAGCTTTATTATCTGTCTGGGCGACATCGTTGGGGACGGTATCGTATCGCCCTCTTCCGCGGTAACACTGGCCACTATACCATCGAAGGGGGCAATGATGACCGCCTCTTTCAGGTCTTTCTCCGTCTGCTCCAGCGACTGCCTGGCCAGCGCTACTGACTGTTTGGCCTGGACCACGGCTGCTTTCGCGGCCGCTACTTGCAGTTCCTTTATGGCAATATCTTCACCCATTTCATCGAGGTTTTTCTGGGCCTGGGCTTCGGCCAG
>SOKS01000032.1 GCA_004375725.1 Dehalococcoidia bacterium
ATCGACTCGCTGGAGTCGATGCCCGCCTTCATACGGCAGATATCAATCTGCTCATCAACCGTGTCCACGCCCTCAAGGTCGGGCAGCAGCAGGCCACGGCGGAAACCGCACTCGACGATGACCCCGTACTTTCTGGGGTCAAGCGCTTTTTTGTCCTTGACCGGCTTTGGCTTGGTGAGCACGTCCACGCTGTACTCAAGGTGCTCCAGTTCCTCGGGGGCGACCGGTGGGAAGCGGGGGTCGCGGGTGGCGGAGCTGATGGCGTTTGAGATGATTTCCTCGGCGACGTTCTTTCTGGTGGGCTCAAAAGTGCCGATGCAGCCCCTCAGCTCGCCGAATTTGTGCAGGGACACGAAGACGCCCGCTTCCTGCTTCATCTCCGGGGTCGGTTCTTCGGGCGGGGAAATTACCTTGCCCTCAGTAACATAGGTCTCAACGGTGTCCCTGGCCAGCTGTACCAGAGGGTGCATGACAGCGGCTTTGATGATAATGCCCGCATAGCCGACCACCGCCGAATAATCGCCGGACGTATCACCGCTGGTCTGGTACTTTACCAGCTCGGCGGAGGTGGCGCCCAGTTCCCTGGCTGCGGAAATCAGACTGGCGACGGGCGCAGCGCCGCACATTGATATGTTGTGCTCCTCAACCCGCCGGAAAAGTTCGTCCTCGTCAAGGCGTAATATGGCGTCTATCGCCTGCCGGTCCTTCCGGGCGGCAACATCGTGCGGCTCGTAGTGGGTCATATCGCTGCTGGCCATTATCACTGCTTCCCGTCCGGTATCTTTAATGGCCCTGGCCATCTCCCTGCCGATTTCCTGGTAAACGTCAAGGCTGGCAAAGGATAGCGTTATGGGCACGATTCTGATGTCCGGCTTGAAATACTGCAGAAATGGAAGCTGGACTTCGATGGCATGTTCAAACATATGGGCGGCATCATCCTCCTGGAGGTGGCGGGTGATACCGAGCAAATGCTTGGCCAGCTCAGCATCGATCTCCACATCGCCGAATGGTGTCTGCCATTTCCCCTGCGACATGATGCTCAGGGGCTTGCCCTTTCCCGTGTGGTTCGGCCCGAGGATGATGAAGGTATCTTTGAATTTGACTCTGGAGATGACCGCCCCGGCCACCGACCCGGAATAAACGTATCCGGCGTGGGGGGAGACCAGGCCGATTACGTCCTGTTTCTCCGCCTCCTTGTCCACCATCTTCTCTATCATCGCCCTGAGCTGGGAAGCTGAAGCAGGGTAAAACTGTCCGGCGACCACTGGCTGCCTGCTCATTTTACTTCTCCTTGATTACGTTCTGAAATTGAGTTCCGCACCGCAGAATCGACATCTGGAGCCCTCCAGCCCCAGGGTTTCAGCATCGTAGCCCAGCCTCTGCACCACGAGCTTACCGCAGGAGTAGCAGACCGTGTTTTCGCTCTGGTGGCCGGGAACATTTCCCGCGTAGATGAATTTTAAACCAGCCTTTCGACCGATGTCATAAGCGTGTTCAATGGTGGCGATGGGCGTGGCGGGCAGGTGCATCAGGTGGTGGTGGGGGTAGAACCGGGTAACATGCCAGGGCGTCAGTTCTCCCAGCTCGTCCTTTATCCAGCGGGCAATGCCCTCGAGGTGTGTGTCATCGTCATTCATCGTCGGGATAATGTTGGTAATCACCTCAATATGCATCTGCCACTTTTCCTTGGCCCTCTTGGCCACCTCGAGAATGCCCCGCCAGTTGGCTATCCTGGCCAGGTCACGGTAGAAGGTGTCGGTGAAACCCTTGATATCAACCCGCCAGGCGTCCAGATAGGGGCCGATGGTGTCCAGCGCCTCCGGAGTAATGTAGCCGTTGGTCACGTATACCGTATACAGGCCGTTTTCTTTGGCCAGCCTGGCGGAGTCAAACGTGTATTCAAACCAGACGGTCGGCTCGTTGTAGGTCCAGGCAATGCCCTGGCAATGGTGTTGCCTGGCGAGGTCGATGGCCGTCTGGGGGGGAATATCCTGAGAGCGGCGCCACGGTTCATTATCCGGCGGGCAGGAAATTTCCCAGTTCTGGCAGTGCTGACAGTGAAAGTTGCATCCCCACCCCCCGATGGAGAAGGCGAGCGAGCCGGGGTAGAAATGAAAAAGGGGCTTCTTCTCTATCGGGTCGGCCGCCACCGATGACGCCTGGGCGTAGTTCAGGTTATATAAAACGCCGTTGCGATTCTGGTACATGCGGCAGACGCCGGACTTGTCTGGATTTATGGTGCAACGCCACTGGCAGGTATTGCATTGTACCCTGGAATCGGGCAGCTTTTGGTAGAGCATTGCCTCGGGCATGGCTCATGCCTCATTCATTACTTAATCTCATTATATCACTCAAACAACGTCAAATATAGACTTTGAGAATACAGCCTAAAAGTGTTGCCACAGCTTTTCCCTTTACGAAAGCGGGATAAGGAATTATAATGAAAAGGCACGTTCCGTTTATGAACGAAGTATCTGGAGGCACGCTAAATGGTTGCTTTATTTGTAGTTTCAGTGCAGGTGGCATCTGGTAAAACCACCGTTGCCACGGGCCTTGGCCGGCAGTTGCTGGGTGAAGGTAAGAAGGTCGGTTTCCTCAGGCCAACGGTGGGAGGAAAGCCATCGGCAAGCCTGACAGGTGACGCCGTGTTTGTGAAGCAAGCGCTGGGTTTAGCAGAGGACGTCAAATTAATAAATCCGTCACTTGATGGCGGGAAGACCCTGGCGGATAGGGCCAGGGAGGCTTACATTGAAGTTTCCCAGAACAAAGACGTGGTAATTGTTGAGGGGTACTGCGGGCCAACGCCGGAAGACGGTGACAGTAAAAACGCGTACGAAATTGCCCGGGCCTTAAAAGCCAGAGTAATCATTGTGGAGAACTATGCCGGCGGGCAATCGGCACCGCAGTACATGGATAGCTATCTTGGCTTCGGTGATAATTTGCTTGGTTTCATCCTGAACAAGGTGCCGAAGCAGGCACTGAAGCGCACCTGCGAAGAGCTCACCTCCAGGTTCACCGGGTCAGAAATGCGCATTCTCGGTGTCCTGCCCGAGGAGAGGGCACTGGTTTCTTTTACCGTGGGCGAACTGGCGGAGCAAATAAACGGAGAGATGCTCAACAACGCGGAGAAATCGGTGGCGCTGGTGGAAAATGTCATGGCCGGGGCCATGTGCGTTGATTCCGGGCTGGACTACTTCGGCCGTAAAAACAACAAGGCGGTCGTGGTCAGAAACGACCGACCGGACATGCAGATGGCGGCGCTGGAAACCTCGATGAGGTGTCTCGTTATCAGTGGCGGCGGGGAGCCGATTGACTACGTCCGCTTCAAGGCGGATGAGAAAGGCGTTCCTATAATCACGACCCGGAATGATGCGGACACGGTCATCAGGCATATCGAGGATTTGCTGGATGGCACCAGGTTTCATCAGGAGAAAAAATTGACCAGGCTGGCCGAAATCCTGAAATCGAACCTCGACTTTCAGGCAATCCATAAAGGACTGGGCCTGTCTACTTGATTTTTTATCAAATAGCAATTGAGTTATTAATACAAAGCTGTTTTCCCGGTAATTTATTCAGGGGCTGAGACATCAGTATAGTTATTACGCTGAATTAGGGGATAAGGTATCTTCTATGGACAGTAAAGCAGCCAGGCATACCTATGCCGCCGCTGGTGTCAGCATTGACGTCGCGGCGAAAGCCAAGGCGCTGATTGGGAAACAGGCAAAGACTACCCACCGCCCCGAGGTTTTGGGCGGCGTCGGCTTCTTCGGCGGACTTTTTGAGCTTAAAGGGTATAAGCAGCCGGTTCTCGTCTCCAGTGTGGACGGCGTCGGCACCAAGTTGAAGGTAGCCGTGGCTCTGGGCAAGCATGATACCATCGGCATTGACCTGGTCAATCACTGCGTGAACGACATTTTTGCCTGCGGGGCGGAGCCACTGTTCTTTCTCGATTACATTGCCATGGGCAAGCTCATGCCGGAGCCGGTGGCAGCGATTGCCACGGGGCTGGCGCAGGCCTGCCGGGAGGTCGGCTGCGCCCTTATCGGTGGGGAGACTGCCGAGATGCCCGGAATTTATTCCGGCCAGGATTACGACCTGGTCGGTTTCATCATCGGGGTGGTGGAGAAAGAAAAAATAATCAGGGGAAAAACCATTGAGGCCGGCGATGCCGTCGTTGGCCTGCCCTCAAGCGGACTGCATACCAATGGCTACTCGCTGGTACGCAAAATTTTCGGTCTCGACCAGCTGGACAAGCATTATCCGGAACTGGGGCGGACGCTGGGGGAAGAACTCCTAGAGCCGCACCGCTGCTACTACAATCAGCTGAAACCTCTGCTATCTTCGGTCAGGGGAATGGCGCACATTACCGGCGGCGGCCTGGTAGATAATGTCCCCCGGGTGCTGCCGGACGGACTCGCCGTACACCTGGACAAAAAATCATGGACAGTCCCGCCGATATTCAAACTGATTCAGGACAGGGGAAATGTTGACCCGGATGAGATGTTCCGGGTATTCAATATGGGCATCGGCATGGCAATTATCTGCACACCGGATAATGTTTCCGGGCTTACGGGGCAGTTATCCGGCGCCAGGGTGATTGGTGAGGTGGTGCGGCCGGTGGGGGACAAAAAAGTGATTATAGAGTGATAAAGGCAATGGGCACCGCGCAGGCTGAGGAGATAATCGCCGGGATAAAGTCACTCGCCAATCCTAAAAATGTGGCGGGAATGGCGCGGTTTGGCATCAACCCGACAAACACCTACGGGGTATCCATCCCGGTTTTAAGGAAGATGGCCAGGGAGATAGGCAAAAACCATGAACTGGCGCTGGAGCTCTGGGAGACCGGCATTCATGAGGCGAGGATGCTCGCCTGCTTCATTGACCGGCCCGATATGATTACCGGGGAACAGATGGAAAGCTGGGTAAAGGATTTTGATTCCTGGGACGTCTGCGACCAGTGCTGCGGCAACCTTTTTGACCGCACCCGGTTCGCTCATAAAAAGGCGGTGGAGTGGTGTGGACGGGAGGAGGAATTTGTCAGACGGGCCGGGTTTGTCCTGATGGCCTGCCTGGCGGTGCACGATAAGAAGGCGGGCGACCAGGCATTCATTGAGTTTCTGCCATTGATAAAGACGCATTCCAGGGACGAACGCAACTATGTGAAAAAGGCGGTCAACTGGGCACTGAGGCAGATTGGCAAGAGAAACAGGAATCTGAATAATGCGGCGATAAAAACCGCCGAGGAGATAAAACAGCTGGATTCAAAAAGCGCCCGCTGGATTGCCAGCGATGCCCTTCGGGAACTGGCCGGTGACGCGGTGCAAAAGAAGTTGGCCGGAGTGAAATAAGAAATAGACCGGAGGTTTCTTAATGCGAGCCATTATCAGCGTTTCAGATAAGGCAGGGGTTGCTGAATTTGCCCGAGGCTTAAGCCAGCTGGGATTCGAGCTTTTCAGCACCGGCGGTACCAGGAAGGCAATGGCGGAAGCAGGCGTGCCGGTGAAGAGCATTTCCGAGATAACCGGATTTCCTGAGATACTGGACGGCAGGGTGAAAACGCTGCACCCGATGGTGCACGGCGGACTGCTTGCCCGGCGCGATATTCCGGCGCACATGGCGGAATTAAAGAAAAATAAGATTGAACCGATTGACCTGGTGGCGGTCAACCTCTACCCGTTTGTCCAGACGGTGGCCAAGGACGGAGTTAGCCTGGAAGAAGCGCTGGAAAACATTGATATTGGCGGGCCGACCATGATAAGGGCGGCGGCTAAAAATTTCCCCGGCGTCATCGTCGTTGTTGACCCGGCGGACTATCCGGTAATTCTGGAAAAACTGCGCCAGGGAGACCTGCCGCCAGAAGAGCGCCAGAAACTGGCGCAGAAGGCCTTCCAGCATGTGGCGGCATATGATACCGCCATTGCCCAGTATCTGCGACAGGGTGAAGAGGGTTTCCCCGACGAGATGACCATGGCCATGAAAAAGCGCTACGGGCTCCGCTACGGAGAAAACCCGCACCAGATGGCGGCCTTCTATGCCGAGCAGGTCGCCGGGGGAAGCTGTGAAACCGGCATTACCCGGGCGGAACAACTCGGTGGCAAGGAACTGTCCTATAACAACATTCTGGACGCTGATGCGGCCTGGGGCGTGGCCACTGACTTCGCTGCACCCACTGTGGCCATCATCAAACATACCAATCCCTGCGGGCTGGCCAGCCATGATAACATCGCTGAGGCATACCGTCGGGCGCTCAGTGGCGACCC
>SOKS01000039.1 GCA_004375725.1 Dehalococcoidia bacterium
CATGTTAAGGGCAAGCTCTGATATTGACGGGCTTGCTTTTTTCTTTTCCTCATCGGAAGGAGAAATAATCAGGAATGGCCAGGAAGAAACCAGCCTCTGTTGAGACACCGAATAACCAGAATAACGAATATACCGCCGAGGATATTCAGGTACTGGGGGGAAGGGAGGCAGTGCGCCGCCGACCCGGCATGTACATTGGCAGCACTGACCAGCGCGGCCTGCACCATCTAGTCTATGAAATCACCTACAACAGCATTGACGAGGCCATGGCAGGTTGTTGCGACAAAGTCGTGGTCACTCTCAGGGAGGATGGCGGCGTTACTGTCAAGGACAACGGGCGGGGCATACCGGTAGATATCCATCCCACCACCGGTGTTTCCGCTCTGGAGACAGTGATGACCGTCCTGCACGCCGGCGCCAAGTTCGGTGGTCGTATCTATCAGGTTTCCGGTGGTCTGCATGGGGTGGGGGCTTCGGTGGTCAATGCCCTCTCTGCCTATGTCTGCTGTGACGTGCGGCGCGACGGCCATGAATACCGGCAGGAGTACCGCCAGGGTATACCGCAGGGGCCAGTCACTGAAATTGGCAAGGCTAGTGAGACCGGCACCACCATAACCTTTTACGCAGATGGGGAGATATTCGGCGAAGCCACATATGATTTTGACATCCTCCGCGAGCGAATTCGCGAGATGGCCTACCTGAACAAGGGCCTGGAAATCAACCTCAGAGACGAAAAGGGAGAGCGCGAGCAGACCTTTTACTTTGAGGGCGGCATCACCAGCTTCGTCCGCCATCTGAACCGGGGCCGGACGGTCCGCCACCCCCGCCCGATATACATTGCCAAAGAGGTAAACGGCACCATTACCGAGGCAGCGCTCCAGTACAATGACGGCTTTACCGAGTCGGTCTTCAGCTTTGCCAACTGCGTCAATACCATTGACGGTGGCACCCACCTCACCGGCTTCCGCTCGGCGCTGACCCGGGTGCTGAACGACTATGCCCATAAAAGTAAACTGGTCAAAGATGATGAGCCGAATCTCACCGGCGAGGATGTCCGGGAGGGACTGGCCGCCATTATCAGCGTCAAAATCCGCGAACCACAATTCGAAGGCCAGACCAAGGGCAAGCTGGGCAACATCGAAGTCAAGAGCCACGTGGAGAGCGCGGTTGGGGAGGGACTTTCCGCCTACCTTGAGGAACACCCCGACGAGGCAAAAAGAATCATTGATAAGTGCGTGACCTCCGCCAAGGCAAGAGAGGCCGCCCGCAAAGCCCGCGATTTAATCATCAGGAAGAGCAGCCTTGATACTGGCACACTGCCTGGAAAGCTGGCGGACTGCTCGGAAAAAGACCCCGCGCACTGTGAGCTGTATCTGGTGGAGGGCGACTCCGCCGGTGGCTCGGCCAAGCAGGGCCGGAACCGTCGTTTTCAGGCGATACTGCCGCTGCGCGGTAAGATTTTGAATGTGGAAAAGGCACCGCCGGACAAGATGCTCGCCAGCGAGGAGATTAGAATTCTCATCACTGCCCTGGGTGCCGGCATCGATGATGACTTTGACGCTGCCAGGCTCCGCTACCACCGCGTCATCCTGATGACCGATGCCGATGTGGATGGCTCGCACATACGCACGCTGCTGCTCACCTTCTTCTTCCGCCACATGCCCGGCCTTCTCGGCAATGGCTACCTCTACATCGCCCAGCCGCCGCTCTACCG
>SOKS01000180.1 GCA_004375725.1 Dehalococcoidia bacterium
TCCTGGAAAAGCCAGGTGGAAAGATAACGCTCTCCGGTATCGGGCAGAATGACGACAATGAGTTTGCCCTCGTTCTCCGGCCTCCTGGCGACTTCCAGCGCCGCCCAGGTGGCCGCCCCGGATGATATGCCGGCCAGTATCCCTTCCTCTCTGGCCAGTCTGCGGGCCATTGCTCCCGCGTCCTCATCGCTGACCTTGACGATTTCATCGATCAGGTCGGTTCTGAGGACATCGGGGGTGAAGCCGGCGCCAATGCCCTGAATTTTATGTGGCCCGGCCTTGCCGCCGGAAAGCACCGGCGAGTCAGCCGGCTCAATGGCAATGGCTTTAAATGGGGGTTTTTTAGCCTTGATTACCTCGGCGATGCCGGTAATTGTCCCCCCGGTGCCAACACCGGCAATCAGTATATCAACTTTGCCATCAGTATCCCGCCATATTTCGTCAGCGGTAGTTATCCGGTGCACCTCCGGGTTGGAAGGATTCTGGAACTGCTGTGGGATGAAGGAGTTGGGGTTTTCTGTGGCCAACTGCTCCGCTTTCCTGATTGCCCCGACCATCCCCTCCGCTCCGGGCGTCAACACCAGCTCGGCACCGAAAACGGAGAGAAGCTGACGGCGCTCCTTCGACATCGTGTCCGGCATGGTGAGGATGAGCCGGTACCCCCTGGCGGCACAGACGAAAGCGAGGGCGATGCCGGTGTTGCCACTGGTGGGTTCAATGATGACGGTATCTTTGCTGATGAGGCCCTTCGTTTCGGCATTGAGTATCATGGACACCCCGATGCGGTCCTTGACACTGCCCAAAGGATTGAAGGACTCCAGCTTGGCCACCACCTCTGCTTTTATACCCTCGGTTACCCGGTTCAGCCTGACCAGCGGCGTGTTTCCGATGAGCTCCGTGGAATCTCGGGCAATGCCCCTGGTGAGCTTCGGTATCTCGATGGTCTCGAATTTTATTTTTTTCACTATCTCTGTCCTCTCTCCTACTGCAAATGACCGCAGTGCTGGCAATGCGGGTCCCGTTTCACTTCCAGCTTGGTAAACTCAAGGTTGAGCCCATCATATATCAGCAGCTGGTCGGTCAGAAGTTCCCCGATTCCGGTAATATACTTGATGACCTCGGTTGCCTGGAGGCAGCCGATAACCGCCGGTGCCACCCCGATGACGGGGAATTTCCCCTCGGTAATGCGTCCCTGGTAGATGCACCACAGGCAGGCGGTCTTGCCGGGTATTATTGTCGTCGCCCGGCCCTCAAAGCCGTACACCGCCCCGTGGAAGAAGGGAATATTTTTTTCGATGGCGGCCCGGTTCAATACGTACCTGGTGGGCAGGTTATCCGTGGCATCAACGATGAGGTCACAATCGCCGACCAGCTTGCTGACATTTTCCTCGGTTATCATCTCGGCGACGGCGGCCACGGTAATATCTTTATTCATGTTTTGCAGCTTCTGTGTGGCGGAGTCGACTTTTCTTTTACCCAGGTCTCCATTTCCATGAAGGATTTGCCGGTTCAGATTGCTCAGCTCGATTGTGTCATGGTCGGCGAGTCGTATAGTGCCGACTCCGGCGACAGCCAGATAAATAGAAATCGGAGAACCAAGCCCGCCGGCACCGGCAACGAAGACCCTGGCCTTTTTCAGCTTCTCCTGCCCATCTTTCCCGATGCCTTTCATCATAATCTGTCGGTCATATCTTGTCAGTTCATC
>SOKS01000018.1 GCA_004375725.1 Dehalococcoidia bacterium
ACCTGCTGAAATACGCCATGCGCGAGACGCTGAGAGTGACCGGATTTGTCATGCTCATCACCGCCTGTGCCAGCGCCACGGTGGGCGTATTTGTATACTTCGGTGGTAAAGAGGTGATAGAGAACATGGTTCTGGCATTGCCTCTTGGGCCATGGGGCGCTTTTGCGGCCATAATGCTGGTGACCTTCATTCTGGGCATGTTTATGGACTGGATATCAATTATCCTCATCATTGTTTCGATACTGATTCCCATCGCACCGATGCTGGGGTTTAACCCGGTATGGTTTGCCTTGATGATATGTGTAAATCTGCAGATGTCATTTTTGACCCCTCCTCTTGCCCAATCCATATTCGTCTGCCAGGGCAGTGCCGACCCGGAACTGGGCGTGACCAATATTGATATAATCCGAGGAGTAATTCCATTTATTCTCCTGATAATGGTGGGGCTGGGTTTGTTCGTCGCATTTCCTCAGTTAATGCTGTGGCTCCCCAGCAAAATGATAGGGTAAAGGGTTATATATGGGTAATTTGCTTTGGACTCCCTCTCAGAAACGGGTAAATCAAGCCAACATGACTCGTTTCATCGGCTTTGTTAACGATAAATACGCTCTTAAAATTAATTCCTATGATGAGCTTTATGACTGGTCAATTGAGCAACTAGGTGAATTCTGGGCGGCTATGTGGGAATTTGCCGGCATCAGAGCTTCTCATCGCTACGACACAGTGGTTGATGATTTAAGCCGGTTCCCCGGGGCAAAGTGGTTTCGTGGTGCCAGATTGAATTTCGCGGAGAACCTCTTAAGATACCGGGACAATCATATCGCCTTTGTATTTCGAGGAGAGAATAAGAAATCCGACAGAATTACCTATGCAGAGCTGTACAATTCAGTAGCCCGTCTGGCTAAATCACTACGCGGTATAGGAATCAAGTCTGGGGACAGAGTAGCCGCCTATATGCCTAATTTAATGGAAACGGCTATCGCCATGCTGGCTTCTACCAGTATTGGTGCCATATGGTCTTCCTGTGCTACTGACCTTGGGGCACAAGCCGCCCTTGACCGTCTTGGTCAAATTGAACCAAAGGTTCTGTTCACGGTCGATGGCTATTTTTATAAAGGGAAAGCTTTCGATTCTCTAGCCAACGCCGCTCAAGTCGCCAGCGCCATTCCCTCCCTGGAGAAAGTCATTGTAGTTCGTTATGTCACCGATAAACCAGATATTAAGTCCGTTCCCCAATCAATTTATTATGACCAATTTCTGGCTGCGGAAAAGCAACCTGAGATTCAATTTGAACAACTGCCCTTTGACCACCCCTCGTTTATTATGTTTTCTTCTGGAACAACCGGTAAACCGAAGTGCCTGGTCCAGAGCGGAGGCGGGGTCCTCATCAATCATTTAAAAGAGTTAATACTTCATACCGACTTAAAACGAGACGACAAGATTTTCTATATCACTACCTGTAGCTGGATGATGTGGAACTGGCTTCTCAGCTCCCTGGCCGTAGGCCCCACCATAACACTATACGATGGCAATCCCACCTATCCTGATCCTTATGCAATGTGGAAATTGGTACAGGATGAAAAAATAACGATTTTTGGTACCAGCGCCAGTTATATCAACTACCTGAAAAGTCAGGGACTTAATCCCGGCAAGGAGTATGATTTATCGTCATTGCGGGAGATATCACAAACCGGCTCCATCCTTGCCGCGGAAGGGTTTGAATACGTTTACAACGCCATTAAAAAAGACCTTCATTTTAACTCTATTTCTGGAGGCACCGATATTAACGGTTGCTTCGCGCAGGGTAGCCCCACTCTCCCGGTGTTTTCCGGCGAACTCCAGAGAGCCGCTTTAGGGATGAAGGTAAAGTGTTACGATGAAAAAGGTAAACCGGTTCAGGATGAGATGGGAGAGCTTGTCTGTGAAGCCCCTTCTCCCTCTATGCCGCTTTACTTCTGGAATGACCCAACCGGCGAAAAGTATAAAGAAACTTATTTCAATATCTACCCGAACGTATGGCGTCACGGGGATTTCATCACGATACACAGTGATACCAGAGGCATAACCTTTTACGGCCGCTCCGACGCTATCTTGAAACCATCAGGAGTGCGCATTGGTACCTCGGAGATATACAGAGAAGTGGAAAAATTGGAGGCAATCGCTGACTGTCTCGCTGTAGGACAAAACTGGAAAGGTGAGCAGCGTATCATCCTCTTCGTCAAACTTGTCGATGGTTTCGCCTTAACCGAAGAGTTAAAGGATAAGATTCGTAAAACACTTCGCGATAATGCTTCCCCGAGGCATGTTCCAGCTATAATTCTTGAGACACCGGACATCCCTTACACCTTCAACATGAAGAAGGTTGAGGTTGCCGTGACGAACATCATAAACGGGAAACCTGTTTCAAATAGAGATGCCCTGGTCAATCCCGAATCACTGGACTACTACGAAAGCATTCTTCCCCGGCTAAATAGAGAATAAATATGGCTGCAAAACGCCTTGCCATCTCACTTCTGCTGGGTGATAACACCGTAAATCTCTGGGCGGCGGTCGCCTATGTTGTCTATCTCCCACTCGCCAGGTACGAATACACGGTGTTTTTGTCGCGCTGCCTCCAGACTTACCTCACCATATATGATTTCCTCTTTATCCGGGCTGGCAAGACTGGTGATTTCTCCGGTGGCATTTACAATGTTACTCAGCCCGGCAAAACTGAAGCCCCTTTCCGCGCCCACACGGTCGGACGATACCATGTTTACTTTGTTCTCGATAGCTCTTGCCCTGACCACGCAGTTAAGTGTTTCTCCACGACCATGAGGGAAATTGGTGGAGAGGACGATAATATCGGCGCCAAGCAGGGCCATAATCCGGGCACTTTCCGGGAAAAGGATATCATAACATATATGCAGCCCGATGTTACCTATCGGGGTAGAATGAACCTGAAAAGGCCTGTTTCCCTTGTCGACGAAGCGGTCTATACCCAGAAAAGGAAGGTGGTTCTTCCGGTACGACGCCATAAACCCCTCCGGTCCGACAAAAGACAGGGCGTTGAATAATTTGTCGCCTTCCTTTTCCAGGAGTCCAAAGGCAATATATACTCCAAGCTCCTGGCAGATTGACAGGAGGGCCTCGGTGCTGGGGCCAGGTATGGTTTCGGCATAAGGCAGTGCCTCTTCGCGACTGGAAAAAACGTAACCGGTGAGGCTACACTCCGGGAAAACGATAAGCTTTGCCTGATTTTGAGATGCCTTTCGAGCGGCACTCACCATGCTGGCCAAGTTTTCCTCGACCTGCATCAGTCTGGGGTCCATCTGGACCGACGCAACCTTAGTTATGTCCGACATATTACCTCCAAATTTGCTACATGGCTATTTTCACCAACGAATTATATTACAAATGGCAATTTACTTTTTCATTTTAAGTCTTCTCAACTGCTGATACTCGGGACGGTTACGGTAGAAATCATCCAGTGTGTAACAGCCGGAGACCATGCCATTGGCCGGAGCTGCCATACAGTCGCCGCAGACACGGCATATAAACTGGCCTTTTAACGTTCTCCCGGCGAGTATATCAGCGACAATGTCAGGATAGCATAATGACATCCGCCCGATTCCCACGAAGTCCACCATCCCATGGCGCACCACAGACTGCGCCACATTGGGCAGCCAGCGCTGCAAGTATGAATAACCACTGCCAACATAAACCAATTCGGGACGCTGACGCTTCAACTCCTCGGTTACTGAAATCAAGCGGGTTACTCCTGCCAGCGGGTCTTCCGGTGGCCGGTATCCACCCAAAGGCGGTACCAGGGCAGGGCGCAGGATATGCGCATTATAGCCAGCACCGCCCGAGATACATACCAGTCTAATCCTTATTTTGATAAGCAAATCCAGAAACGCCAGCGGCTCGGCCAGGTTTATGCCCAGTCCGGTACCGTCACCCCCAAAGGCATACGGGTATCTTTCGCCACTGAATGCGGATGGTTTTCCGCGCCCGTCTGCGCCTCGCTCAAACGGTAAAAAGTCAAAGGCACTTAAACGAACGGCGATGTCCAGTCCCGGTGCCTCGGTCCGGATGCCGGCCACGATTTCCCGCAGGAATCTGGTTCGGTTCTCAAAGCTGCCGCCATAATGTCCGGGACGGTCGATGGCGCTGAGGAACTCGTGACCCAGATAGCCGTGGCAATGCTTTATATCGACAAAGTCAAACCCGGCTCGCTGTGCCAGTTTTCCTGCCCTGACAAAGTCTTCTATCAGACGGGCAATATCATCGTCAGTCATCACCGGCGTGTCGCGGGTCATCCCAAATCTCCGGTCGAGAACGGGATGATGGTAGAGAATTCTGGGTTCGGGGCCTCTCTTATCAGGCGGACGATAAACTCGTCCCGAATGAGTCAGTTGCAGCCCGACCAGCAAGTCGTCACTATCACCGAAATACTCTTCATGGGTTCGCACCAGCAGTTCTCGCAGCTCGCCAATCTCGTCCACAGTCTCTTCGGATATCATTAGTTGATTTGGACTCCCCCTCGCGTCCTGGCGAACCGCCACCGCTTCACCACCAAATATCAGTTTCGCGCCACTGAGGCCAAAACGCTGCCACCGCCTCCTGGTCAATGCCGTCGGTCGTCCGTCCGCTGTGCCATCCCAGCCTTCCAGGGGAAGTATGGCAAAACGGTTCCCAATAATCCTGCTGTCCAGAGCATATGGCCTGGCCAGGGGTGAATCCGGCCCTGATTTTACTTCCTCATCAAAAGGCAGAGACACCCCGATTTGATTCGAATAGCTGATGAGGTCAGCAACGTTTTTGATGGCACCAATATTCCGCATGACTACTGATACTCCCTCTCAAAACTATCGCAATGAAATCGATTTTCTAATCCAGCGCTATCTCCTCAAATTCCACAATTAACCGGTCAGGCTGGAACCGTTTCAGCACTTCATCAGGAGGGGCGTTGATAAAGCGCTTTAACGCGCGTTCACAGCTCTCAATGTTTTCATAAACGGACTCGGATATGCCGTAGATATCACTATCATTGAGCTTTTTAATGACCCGGTTTATGGTATATTGCTTCAGTTCCGGGCGGGCCAGCTTTTTATAATTGTCCGCGTGTTCCGTACGCCATAGTTCCCACGTCTCATCAGGGTCATACCCCGGTTTAAGCCGAATCACCCCCATAAACTTAACCATAATGAACCTCCTTTTTTAATGTGAAAGTATATCATCTACATGATTAAAGTCAATGATACAATTATGGATATGGTGAAGTATGCTTCATTTCTGTAATCGCTGTCAAAAATAGATTAAAGTTACCAGGAGAAACAAAAAAGGAGGCGAAACCATGAAAAAAGAATCTATCTCACCAAAGGGAATATTTGAGCCTATGGGCTGGTCACACGCGGTTAAAGTGGCTAATACTATTTACCTCGCCGGCATGGTAGGTTTCGATGAACAGCGAAATATCGTGGAGGGTGGTTTTGAAGCTCAGACAATTAAAACATTTGAAAACATTAAGCTCGTCCTTGAGGCGGCGGGGGCTTCCCTGAAAGACGTGGTCAAGATAACCGTTTATGTAACCGATATGGACAATATCATTAAATTCAGGGAAATCAGGGCTCGCTACTTCAGCCCTCCCATGCCAGCGAGTACCGGCGTCGAAGTCTCAAGGCTGATACTGCCTGAACTCCTGGTGGAGATAGAAGCCATCGCCGTTGTCAATTGATGATTCTTCATTAGCCGTAAAGTCATTTTACATTTTATTGGTGATTGGGGTATTGACAATTGTGAAAATCGGTCTATAATTGAAATCCCTGACAATATAAGAGAATGGCTACCAAGGAGGCTGAAAATGATAAGAGTGATGATAGAGCGCAAAGCAAAAGCCGGTGAAGACCTGTCTTCTCTGCTCGTCGAGCTCAGGGTAGCCGCCATAACCCACTTTCCGGGCTATATCGGCGGCGAAACACTCGTCAATACCAAAGACCGAGCCGATATCGTGGTGCTCAGCACCTGGCAGAACATTAAGGATTGGGAACGATGGGCTGGCTCGGAAACCAGAGTGAAACTGTACGAACGTATTGAGCCTCTGCTTAAGGAAAAGCCAAGTGT
>SOKS01000173.1 GCA_004375725.1 Dehalococcoidia bacterium
TAAGAACCATTTTCGTTGAGACTCTGCGCGGCAAGTCACTCGCCAGAACGCTGATGAACTACTGCCTGTCTGACTTTGAGTTAACGGGCAATATCATAGAGCTGGGCTCCGGCTCTGTGCGAGCAAGCTACTACCGGTTTATAAAATTCAGGGAGCCCTATAACCTTACTCATGTCGACTATTATAAAACAGGACCAAATTACATCAAGCTGGACCTGGAAAAGCCGTTCCCGGTCGAGCACGACAGCTTTGATTGGGTAATGTGCTTTAATACTCTGGAACATATATACAATTTCGAGAATGTCGTTAAAGAATCGTACCGGATATTAAAAAAGGGCGGCTTATTTATCGGCAGCGCACCTTTCTTATACCCTTTCCACCCTGACCCTCACGACTATTTACGGTACTCGCATGAGGCCTTGCTGAAGATGTTTGAAAAGGAGAAATATATTTGTCGCCGGATGCTATATTGCGGATTAGGGCCATTTTCTACATCGATAGCCCACTGGGCCACCTTTCTGCCGACAATAACCAGGCCCTGGCCCATTTTACCCGGCATATTTCTGGATGCAGTGTTCCATAAGCTTTCTAAGTCCAGCATCATGCGGTACCCGCTCGGCTACGTCTTCGCCTTTGAAAAACCCGCGGATTAACCGGGTACGATTGACTACCTACGTTTTACGTGGTGGCAGGAACCCGGCGAGCCATAACGAATAAAACAGACTGAAGCCCTGCGTCAGCATAAGCGCAATAACCGCACCCAGCAGGCCATAATTTATCACCAGCACAGTTACCAGAATAATCCCCACCGCCGAGTTTGATATTTGCAGCTTGTAGAGGTCTTTAATTCTTCTCTGGGAAGGGAACAAAGCCTTGCTTATTATTGGTATCGGCGCCGAGATGACGACGGAAACGATTAATAGTTGAGCGTACAGCACCGACGCGGCGTATTTCTGAGAATACAGAAAAGGAATAACATAAGGGCACAGGGCGATTAGTATGCCGCCAATAACGGCAAAGCCGGCAATTACCAGAAGCCACCTTTTCCTCACTTCGGAGTAAGCCTCTTTCTTGTCCATCTGCGAGAGCTTGGGGAAGATCAGAGAAGCAATTATGGAACGTAACGGGCTCAGTATCTCGGAAAAGGCGAGGGCAATGGAATATATGGCAAGGTCAGGGAAGTTGAGAAACAGGGCGATGATAATCTTATCATAGTGGCCCATTATCGAAGTTGGAATCTGTGTGATAGTCATGTGGTTTCCGAAAGTAATGGCGCCGGAGTCGCTCTTATGACTGGTTACCTCGCGTGATGCAACCCTGAAAAAGTAGCCTCTCAGCACCGAGAAAGATAGCAGGTAGGCAACGACGATTACGGTTAAGTTCCTCGACAAATATATAACCAGGACCGTTACCAGTATTGCCGCAACTTGCGTAATAATTTGATATTTGGCCAGTCTATCAAACTGCTTTTTCCCGGTTATATACGCCATATAGCTATCGAAGTTCTGGTAGAACGGTAGAAAAAGGGCTGCCACCAGCAAACCACTCCCAAGTTCAGTATTGTCAACGAGCAGGTAATAGAGGCCAACCCCAGCTAGTATCAGACTCCCCAGTAGCGACCACTTGAATCTCTGCTTGGTTCCCTCAATCAAAACTCGGTCTTTACCAGTGGCCACTGCCTGGGTAATGGCCGTATTCATGCCGGGCAGCGTCAGTATGGCGCAAATGCCGATGATAGACAGCAGATAGTTCCACTGTCCGTATGTCTCCTGACTGACAAGACGCGCGAACGTGACGGAAAGCAGAAGCCCGCAGGCCATAATCACGCCACGTGCCGTAATGAGATAAAAAGAATTTCTGATGTAGTAGTCCAGGTCCAGTTGAATGAAATTTCCGATGCGGCTGATATATCTACCGATCATTGGTATAGCACCCAATGCCTTTGTGCATTTCTTTATCGATACTAAAATAAGTGTTTTCTTTATTTAGCGGCCTAATTTAGCTGGTTTTTAAACCATTCTATTGTTATTCGGAGACCTTCATCGAGTGCAACTTGGGGTTGCCAGCCCAGTAAGCTTTTGGCTCTGGTGATATCCGGCCGCCTTGTCTTGGGGTCGTCCTGCGGTAACGGCTTAAGGGTAATTGCGCTCTTGCCGCCGGTGGTTTCAATGATTTTCTCGGCTAGCTCCCTGATGGTTATCTCATGCGGGTTGCCCAGATTTACCGGTTCATTTACTTCAGCAAGCATTAGCCGATAGATTGCCTGGATTAAATCCGACACATAGCAGAAACTGCGTGTCTGAGAGCCATCGCCGAACACGGTCAGAGGCTCATCGTTTAAAGCCTGGGTGATAAAATTAGGGATTACCCGGCCATCATCCTTTCTCATTCTGGGGCCATAGGTATTGAATATCCTGGCAATTCTGGTATCAATGCCATGCTGGCGGTGGTACGCCATGGTCAGGGCTTCGGCAAACCTCTTCGCTTCATCATATACCCCTCGGGGACCTATTTGATTTACGTTTCCCCAGTAGTCTTCCTGCTGCGGGTTTATAAGCGCATCGCCGTATACCTCCGAGCTGGAAGCAAGCAGGAATTTCGCCTTTTTGGCTTTGGCTAACCCCAGTACGTTGAGCGTGCCCACCCCGCCTGCCTTTAATATCTGTATGGGGAATCGGGCAAAGTCGGCGGGGCTGGCCGGGCTGGCGAAGTGAAGTATGTAATCAACGCTATCTGGAAGGTCAATATAATTGGTGACGTCATACTCGATAAATGAGAAGTTTTCATTACCTCTTATATTCTCGAGGTTTTTTGAGTTGCCGGTAATAAGGTTATCCAGGCAGGTTACCTGATGCCCCTGGGCAAGCAAGAATTCGGCCAGGTGTGAACCGACAAAACCGGCTCCGCCCGTGATTACAATCTTCATCGCCCAAATCCCCGGTAGATAAATCCCAGCCTGCTCATTTCATCGGGTTCAAAAAGGTTTCTTCCGTCAATGATGATGGGCTGCCGCAACAACAACCTGACTTTTTCCAAATCAAGGTTCTTGAACTCATTCCATTCGGTAACGATAACCAGCGCATCGCTTCCTTCAGCTACTTCGTAGGCATCTTTACAGTATTGAATATCCGGGAATATGGTTCTGGAAATCTCCATCGCCTGGGGGTCATAGGCTTTGATTTGAACGTTTTCCTCCAGGAGTTTACCAATTATATCTATGGCGGGGGCTTCGCGCATATCATCGGTGTCCGGCTTGAACGCGAGACCCAGTATGCCGATTGTCTTGCCATTCAAGTTCCAGAGTTCTTTTTTAACCTTGGCAAATAGCTGCTGTCGCTGATGTTCGTTTACACTCCGCACCGCTTTCAATAACTCGAAATCGTAGCCTGCCTCTTCGGCTATCCTGATAAACGCGGCCGTGTCTTTGGGCAGACAGTAGCCGCCATAGCCGATGCCGGCGTTGAGAAAATCCCGGCCGATTCTCCGGTCATAGCCCATGCCTTCGGCGACTTTGGCGATATCGGCGTCAACACTCTCGCAGATATTGGCAAGTGCATTAATGTACGATATCTTCGTGGCCAGGAAGGCATTGGAGGCGTGCTTGATAAGCTCCGCGGTCGCAATATTGGTTACAATAACTGGTGCCTTCATGGGCTCGTACAGTTTCAGCAATACCTGTGCCGCGCGCTCACTTTCGGCACCGATGACTATCCTGTCAGGGTGCATGAAGTCATAAATGGCTTTGCCTTCTCTTAAAAATTCCGGATTGGAAACGACATCAAAATCGGCGTTATTAATGTTGTTCAGCTCAATGGTTCTCTTTACCCATCCCCCTGTTTTTACGGGCACAGTGCTTTTTTCTACAATCACGGTATAGTCGTGCATGGCCCGGGCAACCCGTTGCGCCACGATTTCCACCTGGGTCAGGTCTGCCTCGCCATCGGGTTTCTGCGGTGTGCCCACGCAGACAAATACAATCCCTGAATCTTTTACCGCATCTTCAACACTGGCGGTGAATGAGAGTTTTCCGGCATCCACATTACGCCGCACCATATCGTCCAGGTCCGGTTCAAAAAACGGCATAACGCCTTTATGCAGGCCCTCGATTTTACTCACATCGTCATCCATGCAGATTACTTTATTACCCAATTCAGCCAGGCAGGCCCCGGTAACCAGCCCAACATGCCCTGAACCAATAATGCAGATATTTTTCATCTAGCTTTCCTGCTCATAGCAGTAATGGTTTCCTTTAAACCGTTTTCCAGACTCCACTCCGGCTCATAGCCGAATGATTTCGCCTTGGTAATATCAGCTAGGGCGTGTTTCACGTCACCAAGCCTGCCTTTTTCATGAATCGGCTTCAGGTCTTTCTGCATAAGCTTGATGATTTTCTCGGCCAGTTGATTTATCGTGATGCTACGGCCACTGCCAATATTGTAGATACCTTCAGCAGTACTTTTGGCGGCCAGTATATTGGCCTGCACCACGTCCTGAATGAAGGTAAAATCCCGACTCTGCTCCCCATCACCATGTATGACGGGCGGCAGATTGCGTGCCACGCGGTCGATGAAAGCCGGAATGACCATGGCGTACTGAGAATGAGGAGACTGCCCGGGGCCATAGACATTGAAATATCGTAAACAAACGGTGGCTAACCCGTATATCTGTCTGAAAATGGTGCAGTAATATTCACCGGTCAATTTGGTCAGAGCGTATGGCGAGAGGGGATTGGCCATCAAGTCCTCACGTTGCGGCAACACTGACGTATCTCCATATACTGAGGACGACGAGGCAAATACTACCTTTTTCACGCTGTTATCCCGCGCTGCCAGCAATACATTAAGCGTACCGGTGATATTTACCTGGTTTACCGTCAGGGGGTCTTCTATGCTGCGGGGAACCCGGGCCATAGCCGCCTGATGGAACACGTAGTCGACGCCCTCGAAGAGCTTTTGCAGCCGGGGGAGGTCAGTTATGCTTCCCTGAACAAGTTCTACGTTTTCTTTTTGCCGCAGGCTGGTGATGTTCTCGTCACTGGCGGTAGAAAAGTCATCCAGAACAACTACCGCATAACCCTGTACCACCAGTTCCGCGGTCAGATGAGAGCCTATAAAGCCGGCACCGCCGGTAACAACAATTTTCTTCATTATTGTTTAACCTTTCTCTGAGGCGATAAGAATGTTTGCTTGAACTAGCTGCTCCAATGTCCCCACATCAAACCAGGCGTCAAGGTTCAGAAGGTAAGCGGCCACCATTGGCTTTTCTTCTCTAGCCAGCCGTTCGATAAGATTTCTTTCCAGGCCTGTGTCCGGTTTCCCTGGTAAAAATTTGTCCAGGTTGGGAAGAATAAACTGGCTGTTGAAAACACATATCCCCGCATTTATCGCTGGCTCTTCGGTGATTTCTTTGATGTCCGGTTTTTCCATAAACTCCCGAACAACTTTAACGCCATTGAGCTCCTCGAACTTACCAACGCCGAATCTGGTGGCTGCCTCTCTTTCCACGACCACAAAGGCCATTGTCATCACGGTTCCCAGCGCTTTTTTACAGCGATAGTGATACTCAATGATGTCGGAAAGGTTCATTTGCAGGGAAATTGTACCATCAGGCATGGCTCTATTGATAATATAGTCCGTGTAACAAACCAGGAAATCATCTCCCAGAGAACCTGTGTCCACTATCTGGTCGAGGGCACAGCGCAGGTCTCCGCCCGTTCCCCAGCCGTTGGCCTGAATAACCCGTATGGCAAAGTCTGGATTGGTGTATTCGACCTTATAGCCCAGCTTGTGGAATAAACGCAGGATCCGGTCAACATATTGTTTTCTCTTATCAACGTAGCTTTCCAGTGTGGCTGCTATGGTATTGTCTCGCACTGCGATGTACAGCTCATCAATTTCCGGCGTCCCGTGAAACCATGAGAGCATGTATTCTATAAGGGGTATGCCACCTACCTGTTGAAACAGCTTGGGGGTAAGATACGTAAACGGATAACATCGAGTGCCTGCACCAGCTGCCAGCAGTATCGCTTTCACCAAGAAACCTACCTTTCAGTTGCCGATAATTATAACTCACCAACTCTCGGTAAGCAAGGTGAATAC
>SOKS01000055.1 GCA_004375725.1 Dehalococcoidia bacterium
ACAATGACATCTCTATTCATTACATCATCAACCAAGGTTGCACCTCCTTTTAGCTAACACTTGGTATATCCGCAGGCCGGGCAGATAAAGCACCCTTCCTGATATATGAGCATATTGCTGCACTCCGGGCACTGGCCGGCCAGATTCTTGGCCAGACCATAGTCTTCCGGTTTGGGCTTGCCATCGTAGCCGGTGGTGTGCTTTTCCAGCACGCTGGCGATGGCATCAGCGCAGGAGAGGATTGATTTGCCCTCCTCCCAGGCAATCGACGGGCAGCGAATGCCCCGCAGCTGCCGTACAACAGAAGCAACGTCTACCCCGGACCTTAACGCCAGCGATATGAGGCGGCAGGTCGCTTCCAGCTGTGCTGAGGCACAACCACCCGTTTTCCCGAGGTGGGAGAAAACCTCACAGATGCCGTTTTCATCAGAGTTTACCGTGACGTAGATATAGCCGCAGCCGGTGGTGACCCTTTCCGTAAAACCGCTGGTTACCTTGGCCCGCTTTCGCGGCGTACGTCTTCCCTCCTCAGTTTTCTCCTCTGTTTTACCGGTGGTCAAAACCTGCGCATCTCGGCTGCCATCGCGGTAGATGGTGATTCCCTTGAGTCCTTCCTCGTAGGCGAGCATATAAACCTCGGCAACATCTTCCCTGGTGGCCTCGTGGGGGAAATTGACCGTCTTGGAAACAGCGTTGTTTGTGGATTTCTGAAAGGCGGCCTGCATCTTCACGTGCCATTCCGGGGTGATTTCATGAGCGGTAATTAATACCGACTTCACATCATCGGGCACGCCTTCAATATCAGCGAGATGGACACCATCGGCGAGCTTCTGCATCAGTTCGTCGGAATAAAAGCCCTTTTCCCGGGCGATTTCCTCAAAATACGGGTTCACCTCGACCAGTTTGGCCCCGTCCAGGATATTTTTGGTGTAGCTCAGGGCAAAGAGAGGCTCTATGCCGCTGGAGCAGCCGGCAATCATGCTCAGGGTGCCGGTGGGAGCAATGGTGGTGCGCGAGGCGTTTCTTACCCTGGGAGCATCAGGGACGTCATAGATACTGCCGGCAAAGGCGGGGAAGAGGCCGCGTTCCTTGCCCAGTTCAACTGAAGAGTTGGTCGCTTCGTGAGATATATGGGCCATCAATTCCTCCGCTATTGTCAGCGCTTTCTCGGAATTGTAGGGGATGCCAAGCTGTATTAACATATCGGCAAAGCCCATGACGCCGAAGCCGATTTTTCTGGTCTTCCTGGTCATCTCCTCTATCTGGGGCAGAGGGAACTTGTTCACGTCAATCACATTGTCCAGAAACCTGACGGCGGTCTTGATAGTCTTCGCCAGCCTGGGGTAATCAATCTCAACGGCACCATCTCCCTGTCTTAGCATAGTGGCCAGATTGACGGAGCCAAGGTTGCAGGATTCGTAGGGGAGCAGGGGCTGCTCGCCGCAGGGGTTGGTGCTCTCGATCTTGCCCAGGTGCGGGGTGGGGTTATCCTGGTTGATGCGGTCAATGAAGACAATACCGGGGTCGCCGGTCTTCCAGGCCATATCCACGATCTTGTCAAAGACCTCTTTGGCATTGAGCCTGCCATCAACCTCTCTGGTGTGGGGATTGATCAGATTATAATCACCGCCTGCCTTCACCGCCTTCATAAATTCCGAGGTTACCGCCACCGAGATGTTGAAATTGGTCAGGGCGGTCATGTCCTCTTTGGAGGTAATGAACTTCATAATGTCCGGATGGTCAACGTTGAGAATGCCCATATTGGCCCCGCGGCGCATCCCCCCCTGCTTGATAACGTCAGTGGCAATATCGAACGCCCTGATGAATGACACCGGGCCGCTGGCCACCCCGCCTGTGGAACCGACCCGGTCTCGTTCCGGGCGCAGCCGGGAGAAGGAAAAGCCGGTGCCGCCGCCGCTCTTGTGGATGAGCGCCGTGTTCTTCACCGAGTCAAAGATAGACTCCATCGAGTCCTCGATGGGCAGGACAAAACAGGCGGACAGCTGTCCCAGTTCCCGGCCCGCGTTCATCAGGGTGGGGGAGTTGGGCAGGAACTCAAGGCTGGTCATTATGCGGTAGAACTCGTTTTCTATTGCCTTTACGTTCGCTCGAGGCTTATACAGGAGTTCCGCCTCGGCAATGGCTCTGGCAACGCGGCGGAACATCTCATCCGGTGTTTCAATAACATTGCCCTGTTTGTCCTTTTTCAGGTAACGCTTCTGCAGGACGTGCCGTGCATTTTCAGTTAATTTCGGGCCAGTATCGGGCTGGCTTTTGGTACTGGCCGTCTTGGTCGTTTTCATTTCAGCGGGTGCCTCCTCGGTGAATTTTTGTTCTTCCACAGCCAAGATTTCCTCTACCATCGTCAGAATATCGGTATCCGTAGGCAGGATGCTCGGTCGCCGTGGCGACCTGGCAACCAAATCTTCCATCCCGGGCAGGGTGGGTGGCTGCAAAAAGGAGCGGTTTTGCTCCAGTCGCTTGATGACCTGTGAGGTGAGCCTTTCCACCAGCCTCCGGTCGGCGATGCCCATGGACTCAGCCGCGGCAAAAACGATGCGCGCAATCTGGGTTCGATTTGGGGAGTTTGTCGGTCTGTGTGGTGACTTGTCCATTCTGTCCATCGGCTCATTTATTTCGAAGCGACAATGATTTTGCTTTATCTTCAGACTGCTTTCGTTTTGACAGTTCCTCCAACTCTTCCGAAGAGAGCAAGGAGAGCTGGTTCTCCGGCGTGGCGAGTGCCGGCTCGCCATCGACCAGTGAATCCACGACCTTTTTCAGCGTGGTGATATCGGTAAAGTCGCGGTAAACGCTGGCAAAGCGGATGTAGGCGATGTGGTCCAGCGCTTTCAACCTCTCCATGACCATATCGCCAATGATGGTGCTGGGCACTTCCAGCTTGCCCGAGCGGTACAGTTCAGCTTCAATATCATCGGCGGTTTTATCCACTGTGCCGCTGGGGAGCGGCCGCTTTTCGCAGGCTTTGCGGATACCGGTAAGAAGCTTATCCCGGTTGAACTCCTCGCGGCGTTCGTCCTTCTTGATCACAAACAGTCCACTGGGCTGAAGTCGTTCATAGGTGGTAAAACGAGAATCGCACTTCAGGCACTGGCGCCTTCGGCGTATGCCGTCATTGACCTCACGGGAGTCAATGACCTTTGAATCGTGATAACCGCAATAAGGACAGTTCATAGCTCAAATACCCGCTATATAGTAGGACAAAGCTTATATTAATACAATATATAGTGTTTGTCAAGAGACTTTCCCCTTACGCTTTATTAAAATTTTCTAAAAACTTTACCGGAAGTGTGGTAAAAGGTAAGATTATGGTGAGTTATTTTGGAGTACAAGAATGGACTTTCCGGCGGCGGTCAATTATATTTTAAGCTTTGCCGACTACGAGCGGATGCCACGCTCGGCGATAGTTTTTGACCTGCGGCGTACCGAGCGTTTACTGGAAAGATTGGGCAGTCCTCAAAACGCGGCGAAGGCGATCCATATCGCCGGCACGAAGGGAAAAGGCAGCACCGCCGCCATGATTGCCTCCATATTGGTACAGTCGGGTTACCGCACCGGTCTTTACACTTCTCCACACCTGCTCAACATACGGGAACGCATACAGGTCGACGGGCAGCTGATTTCCGAGGCTGAATTCGCGCGGCTCACTGAGATGATAAAACCCGAAGTTGCCACGGTGAATGCCGGCGGTGGCCTGGGGGAACTGACCACTTATGAAATCCTCACCGCGCTTGCCTTCGCCTATTTCCGTGATAAAAAGGTGGACTATCAGGTGCTGGAGGTAGGGCTAGGGGGGCGACTTGATGCCACCAATGTGGTGAAGCCGGAGGTCTGCGTCATTACCTCGATAAGTTATGACCACATGGAGGTGCTGGGTGATACGCTCGCGGAGATAGCACGGGAAAAGGCGGGCATCATCAAGCCCGGGAGCATCACCGTTACCGCTCCTCAGTCTCCCGGGGCGATGAAGGTGCTGGAAAAGGTGTGCCAGCAGCAGGAAGTGAAACTGGTCAGGGTGGGCCGTGATGTTACCTGGCAGCGGGAATCATTCCGCCCTGAGGGACAGTCTTTTAAGGTTCGGGGAATGAAGGGTGAGTATCAGTTGAGGCTGCCGCTGATAGGCGAGCACCAGCTGGAAAATGCCGCCACCGCCGTCGCCGCGACCGAAGCACTGGCCGAACGGGGCGCCAGAATTGCTGCCGAGATGATTAGCCGTGGCATAGCCAGTGTAAACTGGCCGGGCCGACTCCAAATCCTGCGGCAAAAGCCCTGGATTATCGTTGACGGAGCTCACAATGGCGATTCCATGCAGAGGCTGGTGGCAGCCATCAGACAATATTTTACGTTTGATAAGGCAACTGTTATTTTCGGTGCCTCATCGGATAAAAACATCGCCGGTATGGTGAATGAATTATCGTCGTTTCCCGGCAAGGTGATCGTAACCCGTTCCCATCACCCACGCGCCGTAGCTGTGGAAAGGCTTACAGAGGAGTTCTCCAGACAGGATGTAATATTTGAGGTCGCGGCAGATGTTGAATCAGCTATGGAGCGGGCATTATCTCTTGCCGGGCCAGCCGATCTGATATGTGCCACCGGCTCGCTGTTTCTGGTCGCCGAAGTGATGGAATATATGCGGAAGCAGGCCTAGCCTGCGGAGCGGTCGACCCTGGCCTCAATGACGATGTCCTCACCGGCTCTGGATACCTTCTGAAAATTCAGTTTCAAGGCCTGACTTATCTTGGCGATATTCAGTTCTCCCACGGCATCAATGCCTCTTCCCATAATTTTTGGAGCTATGGCAACGACTAACTTGTCGGCGAGCTTCTGGCGAAGGAAAGAGGTGATGACCTTGGCGCCTCCCTCCACCAGCAACGAAGCGATATTACGCTCACCAAGCGCCCGGAGAAGGTGTTTCAAGTCTATTTCTCCGAACTCATCAGGTTGTATTACCAGAATCTCTATCCCCATCTCACGCAGTTGGGAAACTTTTTTACTATCCGCCTGAGCCGTGGTGGCAATCATTACCGGCACAATATCGCGCGTTCTAACGATTTCGGAGTCCGGCGGCATTCTCAATCTGGAGTCCAGGATAACACGGGTCGGGCTTCGGCCCCTGACCAGACGCACCGTGAGCTGCGGGTTATCTGCCAGGACCGTATCAATGCCAACCAGGACAGCATCGCTGGTGGCCCGCAAACGGTGTACCCGTTTTCTAAATTCCTCCGAGCTTATCCACCGGGAGTCGCCGCTGGCCGTGGCAATCCGACCGTCCAGTGTCTGAGCGAACTTGAGGGTCACCAGCGGCAGTCCCGTGGTCATGTACTTGAAGTGGGCCTCGTTCAGCTTGCGGCACGCCTCTTCCAGCACGCCGACTCTGGTCTCAATGCCCTGCTGGTTCAGAATCTTAGCGCCTTTACCACTGACCTGCGGATTCGGGTCAAGTGTTCCGATGACGACCCTTATAATCTTGTTACTGATAATGGCATCAACGCAGGGGGGCGTTTTCCCATAGTGGCAGCAGGGTTCCAGGGTTACATATAGCGTGGCGCCAGCCGGATCAGTGCTGGCGTTCTGCAGGGCATTGATTTCGGCGTGGTTACCACCAAAGCGGCGGTGGTAGCCGCGGCCAACAATCCGGCTATCCTTGACAAGCACAGCCCCCACCACAGGATTCGGGCTGGTCCATCCGAGCCCCCGTCGTGCCAGCCTTAAGGCCAGTTTCATGTATTCTTCTTCGGACAACGGCTGTCAACTCCTTGCTCTCTACTATCTTAAGAGTATGGCGCTAATTAATATTATAAGAACGCGGGCTTCGTGTCTACTATAAGCACTGGAGGTTTAGATAGTGTTTATTAATACAGGA
>SOKS01000155.1 GCA_004375725.1 Dehalococcoidia bacterium
AGCTGGCAGCAGAGGAAAAGGCCCCTCAGGTTGGTATTGAGGATGGTATCCCATTCATTTTCCTCGAAGTCCTCCAGCGGTTTGCGTATCATTACGGCGGCGTTATTGACCAGGATATCAATCTTTTTATATTCGTTCATCACCTTTCCCACCATGGCGGCAACGGAGGCCTTCTGGCTGACATCGGTGGGTATGGCTATGACGTTGAATCCCTCTTTCTGTAATGCTTCCGCTGCTTTCTGTCCCTCGGCCGCCCGTCGGTTGGCGATGACGACGGTAGCGCCGGCGCCGGCAAGGCCCCGGGTTATCCCTAAACCAATGCCCTGGTTACCACCGGTAACGATGGCGATTTTCCCCGTCAGGTCAAACATGTTCATTTTGCTGCCTCCTTGCTCAAGGTAACTCGCTTTATTTCATTTCCTGGTGGAATTTTTTCAGTTTATTTTGAAACTCGGGCCTGTCCCAGACTTCCGGATTGACCAGTTTCTCTGGCTTTTCACCGTCAATCATCTGGCGTATCTGTTTGGCAATCAGCTCCCACATGGTGATGTAGAACTCGTCGGTCATGGCGATGGAATGCGGGGTGACAATGACGTTTTCCAGCTTGAACAGGGGATTGTCTCCCGAGGCTGGCTCCTGCTCGTAGACATCTATGCCGGCACCCTGAATCCAGTTTTCCTTCAGTGCCTTTATCAGCGCTGCCTCGTCGATGACCGGACCGCGTGACGTGTTGATGATGTAGGCGGTCGGTTTCATCTTCTTCAGCTCCTTTTCACCGATTAGATGCCGGGTCTTTTCACTCAGTGGACAACTGACGTTCACGAAGTCGGACTGGGACAGCACGGTATCCATATCGACAAGCTGCACATCGACATCTTTGACGGTATCTTGGGTGATATAGGGGTCGTAGGCGATGTGTTTCATGCCGAAGGGTTTGGCCAGCCGGAACAAGTCATGGCCGATGTTGCCGACGCCTATCGAGCCCAGCGTCTTTCCCGCCAGTCCGATACCGGGGTACTTTTTCCTTCCGTCATCCCAGCGCCCTTCACGGGTTACTATATCCTTAACTCGGAGGCGCGTTGCCAGGGCCAGAATAAATGCCATGATACCGGTGGCCACCGGCCGGCGCACCGCCGCCGGGACGATAAAGAGGGCGACTCCAGCGTCGGTGCAGGCGGGCACATCCACCATATCGTAGCCGACGCCACCGCGGTTGAGGCAAAGAAGCTGCTCGCAGGCCATCAGCGTTTTCCTGGTCCAGTAGGGAGCGAAGGTAATCACCATGTCAAAGCCTTTAGCCTGCTCGGTGGTAACCTCCGTCAGGTACTCCGGAAACTTATCCCATTCCACGTCCGGCATCTTGTCCAGCACTGACGGCCCCGGTCCGGGGCTAATCGACTTCCCTTTCTCGTCGAAAAGGTCGCGGGTAACGGCAACTCTCGCTTTTCTGCCCATATCTAGTTTCCTCCTGCTCTGCTTGTTTTACCACACTTAATTTTATACTGATATCTCTAACCTATAAGCGCACGTGCCTTCTCGATTGCCGGACGCAGCGCTTCCACATTGCCGTCGAGAACGCTGCCGACCAGAAGCAGGTTATAGCCTGCCTTCGCCCATTTGGCCAGAGTTTCAGGGGTAAAGCCCCCGATACCGGCTACCTTGCCCGTTTTCTGGCATATCTGGAGAATCTGTTTCAGCCTCTCGTTCACGGCGGGCGTGGTAACCACTTCGGTGGCCACGGCTTTCGGATCCATGTCTCCCATGTCGACCGCCAGGTCAAACGGCCCAACAATCGTGCCGGTAACGCCTTCCAGGCTTAAAATATGGTGCAGATTGCTGATGTTCTCCAGACTCTCCGTCTGGGGAAACAGCACCGTATTGTTATTGATGTAATCCATGAGAGAGCGGAATGGTACTTTGGTGAGGTCTTGAGAATCAATCTGGTATGGGCTCAGCCCAATGCCGGTCCCACGGTGCCCAACGGGAGGGAAATATGACATGTTAACCGCATGGGCGGCTTCTTCCATAGTATTTACCAGGGGGAGCATTAAGCCGTTCACCCCGGCATCCAGATAACACCTGAAGAAGGCTGCTTTGTCCTCGGTCCGCATCAAAAGGGGCATATCCATCTCGTGGCAGACCCGGATATATTCCCAGACGGTCTCCTTGTTTATCAGGCTGTGTTCCGTCTCCAGCATTACAAACCCGTCCCCCAGGTCTTTAAGCGCCTTTACCGTTTCCCCCGGGTCACCTCCCGGTCCGACGAGCTGTCCAAACATCTTCTCACCGGCCTGCAGTTTCTTTTTCATGTTAAAAGTTGCGTTCAGTCCCACGTTAAAATCCTCCTTGAAAAATATTTAAACTGGAATAAGTCAACTCACCATCAGCAAGGTTACCCAAACTGCCCGCTCCGTGTCAAGGGCGCTTTATGGTATGGAAAGAAGCCGTTGTCGCCGGCTATTTTTATTTGCTGTTTCAGAGTATTGCTTGGTATAATTGGGTGCGCTTTTGCGCGGAATAATAGTATGAGGAATTAGATGAAAGCGGAAATCATTTCCATCGGTACTGAGCTTCTCCTCGGTGAGATAGTCGATACCAATACCCCTTATCTGGCCGGCCAGTTGTCCGTGCTTGGCATTGACCTCTATTTCACCTCGGCGGTGGGCGATAACATGGCCCGGCTAAAGGGCGTTCTCAAGCAGGCCTGGGACAGGTCGGATATCGTTCTTACCACCGGGGGCATCGGCCCAACCCAGGATGACCTCACCCGTGACGCCATTGCCGCGCTCCTGGGCGAGAAGACGGAAGTGGACCCGCAGTTGAAGCAGGGTTTGATTAATTTTTTTGCCCGGCGTGGCCTGGAAATGCCAGCCAGCAATGTCCGACAGGCAACGCTTATCCCTTCTTGCACCGCGCTAATCAACTCTCAAGGCACCGCCCCCGGCTGGTGGGTGGAAAAAGAGGGGAAGATAATCGTGGCTATGCCCGGCCCTCCGGGAGAGATGCAGTACATGTGGGAAAATCAGGTTTTACCCAGATTGCAGGAGAGGACGGGTGCGGTTCTCCTGACGCGCATGATAAAGACGTTTGGCACGTCAGAAGCCAAAGTTGACGAGATGCTGTCTGACCTGACGGCGTCAACGAATCCAACGCTGGCGACCTACGCCAAGCTCGATGGTATCTATATCCGCATCGCGGCGAAGGCAGAAAAAAAAGAAGAAGCCCAAAAGATGGTTGATAGTCGTGAGGCTGACGTCAGGGCCATTCTGGGTGATATCATCTGGGGGGTGGACGATGATACACAGGAAGCGGTGGCGGGCAAGGTGCTTCTTGAGAAAGGCCTGTCGCTGGCCGTTGCCGAGTCGTTCACCGGCGGTTTTTTGGCCCATACACTGGCCGCGGACGCAAACAGTGCGCACTATTTCAAAGGCGGGCTGATTGCGGCGTCCAGCGAAGTTAAGGTGGCACTGGGCCTGGACCCGAAGCTGGTCAATGGTGAGGACAAGGCCGAGGTGGCCAGGGCAATGGCGGTCCTGGCACGCCAGAAGCTGGAGGCTACAGTTGGCATCGGTATTGAAGGTGAAGGGCACTCCGAACCGGAGAGCGGTATGATGGCGGGCACGGTATTTATTGCCATTGACAGCGAAAAGGCCGGTTTGCACGCCGTACAGAGCTATTCCGGACGACTCTACCAGATGAAGCGGAGAGCGGCTTATTACGCGCTCTTTGACCTGGTGAAGTTATTGAGGGCATGAGATACTCCTGTTTGCCTGCATCCCGTCATGTGTCATTGTCATACTGATTGCTTTCGCTTGCCCCCGAAAAATGGCTGGCGTATAATCAGAATATCGATATATAAGGAGGCAGACGAGCACTATGAAAGCCGTCGTTAAAGAAAAAGCAGCTCCCGGGGCCAGACTCATGGATGTTGATGTGCCGGCACCGGGACCACGAGATGTCCTCATCAAGGTAAAAGCCGCCGCCATCTGTGGCACGGATATCCATATTATGGAGTGGCCCCCTTTCGCTCAGGCCAGAATCAAGCCGCCGATGATTTTCGGTCACGAGTGCAGTGGCGAGGTGGTGAAAGTTGGCGACCAGGTAAAGAATATCGCGGTGGGCGACCTGGTGGCGGTGGAGACCCATATCCCGGACGAGACCTGTTTTATGTGCCAGACTGGACTCCAGCATATCTGCGAGAAGATGGCGATAATCGGCGTGCATGTGGACGGCGTCTTTGCGGAATACGCGAAAATCCCGGCCGTCTGCTGCTGGAAGCTCGCTAGAGACACCAATCCAGACCTGGGGGCTATTCTGGAGCCATGGGGAGTGGCGGTTAACGGTATCCTCAAGGGGGAGGTTAATAATCGCACGGTGGCGGTATTCGGCTGCGGGCCCATCGGGCTCATGGGGCTCGGCTCCATCCATGCCTGGGGCGCCAGCAAGATTTTTGCCGTCGAGCCTTCGGAAATGAGACTGAGTATGGTTCCCCAATTTGCCCCCGATGCCGTTCTGATTAACCCCGCCAAGGACAATGCGGCCAAAGTTATCCTTGATGCTACTGGCGGGCGGGGCGTTGACGTATCTATCGATATCAGCGGCAATCCCAGGGCAATTCAGGCGGCATTCGAGGTCGTGCGCCGAGCGGGCAGAGTCACCCTGGTAGGGTTGCCCTCGGAACCGGTGACACTTGAACTCACTGCCAATGTCATCTACAAGGAAGCCAGGGTCTTCGGCAGCACCGGACGGATGATGTGGCAGACCTGGTACGAGATGCAGAACCTGATGGACTCGGGGAAGTTTGACCCGATGCCGGTCATCACTCATCGTATGCCGCTGGCGGATTTTGCCAAGGGAATTGAACTGGCCCAGAGTGGTAAAGCGGGCAAGATTCTGCTTTACCCTTAGCTTGAGAGGATGGTAGTGACGGCACGGAAGCTGGGTATCGTGGCTGACGACCTGACTGGGGCCATGGACAGCAGCGGTTATTTTGCCAGTCTGGGGTTCAGCACGGTAGTGGTTCTTGACCCGAATTTTTCCTGCGATGCCACGGTACTGGTTATTACCACCAACAGCCGCGCTGAAGACCCGAAGGTTGCCCGCGAGCGGGTGCGGCAGGCGATGCATGGTATGGCTGAGAGGGTGGTATACAAGAAAATTGACTCTACGCTCAGAGGTAACATCGGGGAAGAGTTGCAGGTAGCCGTGGCGGCAATGGCCAGTGAGAAGGTGGTGGTGGCACCGGCTTTTCCGGCGGTGGGACGGACTACGGTGGACGGAATCCTTCTGGTCAACGGGGTCCCGGTAGCGGAAACCCAGTTTGCCCACGACCCGATATCACCGGTAAAGGAATCCAGTATTCCCCGCCTGCTTGAGCAATCCATGCACTGTAAAATAGACTGCGTTTCCACTGATGAGATTGAAGCCGGGCCAGAGGCTCTCCAACAGACCATCAGCCATAAACCAGAGAATGTCGTGGTCTGCGATGTGATGGAGGCGTCTCATCTCAGCAGTATTGCCCGGGCGGCAGCGCTGGCCGGGGGACATTGGTTGCTCTGCGGGTCCGGCGGTCTGGCGCGAGAATTGCACCTGCTTCTCACTGAAGTGCCCAAGTTGGATGAAATACAATCAAGAGAACAAAAAATCGGGCCGGCGCTGGTGGTGGTCGGCACGCGCAATCAGGTAGCGGCCAGCCAGTTGCTCAAAGCACGTGATGAGCTGGGCATGCCACTATTAAATCTGGAAACGGAAAAGCTAAATACCGAAGAAGTTCTGTCGGGCAGACTGGAAAGCCTTCTGAAGGAAGTTGATAAACTGATGGATGGGGGGAAGGGGTTGGC
>SOKS01000021.1 GCA_004375725.1 Dehalococcoidia bacterium
CTGTCCAGGTTAATCTCGGTGGCTCTTTCCGGCTGGTGTTCGGCGAGAGCACGCAGCGCTTGTTGCTGCCCGTTGAGCGACCTTTCCCGGGCACGGTCAAGTGCTTCTCCGCCCTCCTCCGGGACTTGGTCTCGGACTCTGTCCCGGACCCTGTCAAGGACGGCCAGGTGTTTTTGTGTCGCTAGGGCTACCTTTTCCGATATATTGGCCGATGCATTTTGCTGGACTGCCGCCTGCAGCCTTTCCTGAACCATGACCATGAACCCCTCATAGCCGGCAGCCGCCTGCTCCATCTTCTGGAGCTTGTTTTTCAGCGCCATGGCGTTGGCTTCGGCCAGCCGCTCTTCGGCATACTCGAGGGCTTTCTGCGCTTTGGCCTCATCACCGAAGGTGAACATAAGGCCGAGTTTCTTACCGAATGTGTCAAAGAAGTAGAACGGGCTGTCCGGAGTGATTCCGGGGTCGGGCAATTCTTCTTCCTGAGCATAGGCGGTACCGCCCAGCAGAAGTGAAGTTACCAGAATAATGCTGACTATAGACATCCTGACTTTGTTCATTTCCAGTGTAAACCTCCCGTTAAAAATGAATCTACATGTATATAAACGGAAAAACGACCGAGAGGTTACTGCTTTTTCAGAAAAATTTACCACAGGTTAAGGATATTACTTATCCCGTTCCAGTTGCCTCAGCCTGGCATCGCTGATGCCAAAGTGGTGGGCGATTTCATGTTTCACCACCCGCTGTATTTCGTGCTGGATTCGGGTCTCACCGCGGTATCGGGCTTCAATCGGTTTCTGGAAAATGGTGATCTTGTCCGGCGGCACCATGCCGTAAGAGCGACTTCGCCTCGTCAGGGGCACACCCTCATAGAGCCCCAGCAGCGTTTCGCTGCGCTTCAGCCCGGCATCAGCCAGTTGACCGGATGTCGGTTCGTCCTGCACCACGACGTCAATATTGTCCATGCGTTCGCGGAACTCATCGGGCAGGTCAGCAATAGCCTTGGCCACGAGCCACTCAAACCGTTCTCTCTCCATGACTTATTCTTTCCGGTGTTCCTTTTTCCAGAGCCACCAGACAAACCAGAGCAGTATACCGTAGGCATTAAGCGCGGCGAAAAGGTAAAGGGAGGCGATAACCAGGCTCCAGGGCAGCTCGGACTGGGGCGACGGCAGAAAGCGCGTGAAGTGGATAATGCCACCAATTAGGCAACCGGCCGCCATGACAGCGATGCCAATCCAGAGGGGGAGGCTGCTCAGCGTTTTAATATTAGGCTTGAGGGCCAGATAAAGAAGGAATGCATACAAACCGATAAGTCCGATAATGAGCAGAACTGACATCGTCAGGCCGCCGGCTGAGAAGTTGACGGCCAGTTCCCAGGCAATGCGGATAATTGCCGCCATGAAAACAGGCGTTATCGTGACCAGAGACCATATCCTAAGCGTCCGGAGTTTCATCTTTGCGAATTCAAAACGTCCTGCTTCTTATTGGCGCCCTGCGGATTTGCGCCATTCCTCGTGGCTCTTCCAGAGGTTGCCGATATCGACAAATTTATAGGGGCGCTTGCTGAGGGCTGACTCGTCAATCTCTATCCCGAGCCCGGGC
>SOKS01000124.1 GCA_004375725.1 Dehalococcoidia bacterium
CTCCGAAAACTTAACCAATAATTAAGCCCCTGAACTCATTGTGAATACCAAACCATTCACCAAAAATTTAAGGGGCCTGGATTTTGATTACAGAGCGTCATTTTTTTGGAGGGGTTTTAGAGGGTGGCGACGGGGTGGATTAATTGCTGGCTGATCAGTTCCCTTAACCCGGCCAAACCCCAGCGCCGGGTGGCCGATATCATCACCGCTTTTTCCCCGGCGGACTGGTCGGCAAGATACTGGACGGCGCTTTCCTCGTCCCATTTCCGGTCATCTGTCAGCAAAAGGTCGATTTTATTCAATGCGGTTATCCGGGGCTTGCCGGTGAGGTTGAGGTCGGCCAGAATGTCCTCCACCGTCTGGCATTGCTCGGCGGCATCCGGCGAAGAGAGGTCAACGACGTGCAGCAATAGCGCTGCTTCATCCAGTTCTTCCAGTGTTGCCCGGAAAGCGGTAATGATGGCTGGGGGCAGTTTCCGGATAAAGCCGACGGTGTCCGTTATCAGTATCGTTTTGCCATCGGGAAGCATCAGGCGCCGGGTGGTCGGGTCCAGCGTGGCAAATAGTTTCCCCTCGGTAAAAACGCCGGCCTGGCAGAGGGCATTAAGCAAGGTGCTTTTCCCGGAATTGGTATAACCCACCAGGGATACTACCGGTATACCGCTTTTAAGTCGCTTCTGACGATAGAGGGCGCGGTGTTTCCTTACCTCTTCAATCTGTGCTTTCAAGCGATGTATTTTTCGACTGATGAGTCGCCTGTCGGTTTCAAGCTGCGACTCTCCGGGGCCTCTGGTGCCGATGCCGCCCCCCAGCCTCTCCAGGTGGCTCCACTGCCCGGCAAGTCGAGGCAAAAGGTACTGGTGTTGCGCCAGTTCAACCTGCAGCTGCCCTTCACGGGTATGAGCACGCCGGGCAAAAATATCCAGAATCAGCGCCACACGGTCGATAATTTTTACCTTCAACGTTTCTTCCAGGTTACGCTGCTGCAGCGGTGTCAGTTCATCATCAAAGATAACAACATCATAACCGGCCTGGTCCTTTATGACGGTTAATTCCTCCAGCTTTCCCTTACCGACGTAATGCGTCCTGGTAGGCGCGGGTAATTTCTGGATAATTCTGCCGACCACGCTGGCACCGGCGGTACCGGTCAACAATGCCAGTTCGTCAATCGATGCCTTGGCCGACCCCCGGCCCGTGGTCTCTCTTGACTCCACCGCTACCAGGAAGGCCCGTTCTGGCGCGTTTCTGGTGAGAACTGTGTTCCGCGTGTTAAACCTCTTTATGTCAACTTACTATTTCGCCACCCGCCGGCGGGTATTGCTCCAGCCTGACAGCCGCGATAGCCCTTTAACCAGTGCGGCATCCGGTATGGTCAGGGACAATCTAACGTACCCTTCTCCCTGCTTCCCATACCCTATTCCGGGAGTAACCGCCACTCCCACTTGCTCCAGTAAATCAGCGGTAAGGTCCATTGAGTTATAGCCTTCCGGCACTTTCGCCCAGATGTAGAGGCTTGCCTTCGGTGGTTCTGCCTCCAGTCCAATTTCATTCAGCACTTCGATTATCAGGTCACGGCGTCTCTGGTAAATGGCATTGTGTTCCTGGATGCAGTCCTGCGGCCCGGAGAGAGCTTCTATGGCCGCATACTGAATCGCCTGCGGGATTCCAGAGTCTAAATTCGACTTCAGTCTCATCAGCGCGTTTATCATGGTGGCATTGCCAACGGCCATCCCTATGCGCCAGCCGGTCATATTGTAGCTTTTGGATAGAGAATGAAATTCCACACCGATATCTCTGGCCCCCTCCGCCTGCATGAAGCTCACCGGTTGGTACCCGTCATAAGCCACCTCGGTATAAGGGCCGTCATGGCAAACCACCAGGTCGTGCTGTTTGGCAAACTTAACGACCCGGTTAAAAAACTCAAGGTCGGCGACGGCAGCAGTGGGGTTATTCGGGTAGTTGATCCACAGTAGCCGGGCTCTCTCAAGGACATTTTGGGGGACGGAATCAAGGTCGGGCAGCCAGTTGTTCTCCTCCTTGAGCGGCAGGTAATATGGCTCACCATCAGCCAGCATGGTACTCACCGAGTAGACCGGGTATCCCGGGTCAGGCACCAGGGCGATATCGCCATTGCCGATGAAGCAGAAAGAAATATGGCCGATTCCCTCTTTGGACCCTATCAGTGGCAATACTTCTTTATCCGGGTCAAAGGAAATGTCAAAGCGTCGTTTATACCAATCAGCCACCGCCCGGCGCAGTTCAGGCAGGCTCTCCGACTCCGGATAGCGATGATTTACCGGGTCGCGGGCCGCCTCACAGAGCCGGTCGACAATGTGTTGTGGCGTGGGAATATCCGGGTCACCAATGGCAAAGCTGATGACCTCCTCGCCCTTGGCTTTTTTCTCGGCGATCTTGCGGCTGATTTCAACGAACAGGTATGGCGGTAGTTTTTCAACACGCTTAGCTAATCTCATTCTTTACTCCTTAGTCTGGCCATTCTCCAGAAAAAACTGTTTCTGCCGGGCCGGTCATCAATACTTCTTCAGCCCCGTTCCACTCCAGCTGCAATGTGCCACCCGGCAGTTTTATGTTAACTTTGCTGCCTACATATCCATGAAGCTTTGCCGCTACGGCTACCGCGCAGGCACCGCTACCGCACGCCAGCGTTTCCCCGGCACCACGCTCCCAGGTGCGGACCTCTATTTCTCTCCTATTTAACACACGGGCAACCTCAAAATTAGCCCGCCGCGGAAAAATGGCGAGATGTTCCACCTCTGGCCCAATCCGGGACAGCGGGAAATCGGCTACCGGGTTATCCTGAAAATAAACCGCGTGCGGATTTCCCATCGAGACGAAGTTGAGCCGCCGGTCAACACCGTCAATACCTACTGGATAGCTCATCATGGTTTTTAGGTAAACTATTTTCTCCCTGCCCTGCTCAATATGCACCGGAATATCGCCAGCCTCGAATACGGGCCTGCCCATACCCGCCTGAATACTGATGAGATTGCCGTTTTCTTTCTTAAGCTTGAGCTGTCTTACGCCGGCTATCGTTTCCACAGATAACTGGTCAGCACTGGCGGGTATCATGGCATGGTCATACACATAGCGAGCCAGGCACCTGATGCCGTTACCGCAGGCTTCCGCCTCGGAGCCGTCCGGATCGAACATGCGCATGCGGAAATCGGCATCGCTAGAAGGCAGCAGCAACAGCAGCCCATCACTGCCAATACCAAAGTGGCGCTCGCACATAGCTGCCGCCAGCTTCGACCAGTGGCGCTGTTCATCGCTGGTTTCCACCAGGACAAAATCATTTCCCGTGCCCTGTAACTTGGTGAACTTCATCTTCCTTCACTCATTAACTAAAAGTGTCTCTTTATTATCGAGCTTGCCTTCCAGAAACCTGGACATCAGCCCGTCTATCTCCGCTTCCGGAACACGAGCGACATCAAACCAGTGAATTCGCGCATCATTCAGGCGAAACCAGGCGTACTGATGACGGACGAACCGGTGCGTTTCATATTTAATTTGCTGTATCGCGTCCTCCAGGCTTATTTCGCCTTTGAGAAACATGGCTATCTGCTTGTAGCCAATACTGGACATGGCTGGTAAATTAAAATCATACCCTATATTGACCAATTTTTCCACCTCGGCTACCAGGCCCTGCTCCAGCATTTCATCTACTCTCCGGTCAATTCTCCGGTAGAGCTCTTTCCGGTCAAGGGTAAGACCAATTATCAATGTGCGGTAAGCCTGACCTTTCTTATCATGAAGTCGTGAGAACGTCGTATTCGTTTGTCGGTGTACCTCCAGTGCCCTTATGACCCGCCGCACGTTACGGGGGTCAATTTTCTGCGCCGCTGCCGGGTCAACTTTCATCAATTCTTCATAGAGACTGCTATGTCCTGCCTCTGTGGCTTGTTTCTCCAGACGATGCCTCAGCTCAAGGTCCGGTTTCGCCTCCGGAAGTTGCCATCCTTCCAGCACGGCCCGCACATACAGGCCACTGCCGCCGACCAAAACAGGTAACTTATCGCGCTTTTGAATATCGCTGATGGCGTTGAATGCCAGTGTCTGATATTGTGCCAGGCTAAAATCCTGTCCCGGGTCGACGATGTCTATTAAGTGGTGTCGTACCTGCGCCCGCTCCTGTATACTGAGCTTGGCGGTGCCGATATCCATATGCCGGTAAACCTGACGGCTGTCGGCGCTGACGATTTCGCCATCGAACTTCCAGGCCAGACGAATGGCCAGTCGGCTTTTGCCAATACCAGTCGGGCCGACTATCGCGGCTAAAGAGTTCATTTCCTGTGTTTAATGATAGCGGTCTGGTTGACGATGCTCAAAAATTCATTGGCTTTAAGGCTGGCCCCGCCGACCAGCGCCCCGTCAATTTCGGGCTGCTGCATGAACTCGGCGGCGTTGGCCGAGCTAACGCTGCCGCCGTATAATATGCGCATCGCCTGAGCGACATTCTCCCCATACGCTTGGGCGACATGCTGACGAATAAACGCGATTGTTCCGTTGGCCTGCGCACCCGTGGCTGACTTTCCGGTGCCAATTGCCCAGACCGGCTCATAGGCAATAGCCAGGCCATCTGGGTCCTCCACCCCTGCCAGAGCCGCACTCAGTTGCTCCGTCACCACTGCTTCAGTCCTACCTGCCTCACTCTCCTCCAGCCGCTCACCGATGCACAAGATTGGCTTGAGGCCTGCCTTCAATGCGGCCATAATTTTTTTGTTAACAATGTCTCCGGTCTCATGGAAATGCTGTCGCCGCTCCGAGTGCCCGATGATGACATACTCACAGAGGTCAGCCACCATCAAGGGTGAAATCTCACCGGTGTAGGCACCTTTTTCGGCGAAGAATAAATTCTGTGCACCCAGTTTGATGGTGCTGCCTTCAAGCAGCTCTTTTACCGGCACCAGCGAAACAAATGGCGGACAGACTATTTTCTCCACGCTGATAACCTTCTCAAGCTCATCTTTCATCGCTCCGGCCAATTCCAGAGCCTCAGCTACCGTGGTATTCATCTTCCAGTTGCCGGCAATCAATGGTACACGCATTCTTCTCTCCTCAATCAGTCTCTCCTGGCTACTTTTTATCCCGCAATGCTTCAACACCGGGTAGTTTCTCCCCGCTCAGGAACTCCAGAGAAGCCCCACCCCCTGTGGAAACGAAAGTCATTTTTTCGGCCAGACCCATGTCGCTTACCGCCTCAGCAGTGGAACCCCCGCCGATTACCGTCATCGCTTCAAGTCCAGCCAACAACTTCGCCAGTTCCTGGGTTCCTCTGGCAAACCGGGGGGTTTCGAAAATTCCCATCGGGCCGTTCCAGAAAATCGTTTTACACTTGCCTAGTTCCCGACTGAAGTTGCTGATTGTCCGCGGCCCCATATCCACAATCCTTCTCTTCAGTGATATCTTTTCGACCGGCACCACCTCAACCTGAGCCTCATTGCTGACCTCATCAGCGACCATAACATCCACCGGCAGCATTAAATTTACTTTCTCTCTTTGCGCTAAATCCTTTAAACGGTTCACCGTCTCCAGCATATCCATCTCGATTAAAGACCGGCCTATTTCATATGACCTGGCTTTCAGAAAGGTCGCCGCCATACCGCCGCCGATCATAACGTAGTCCACTTTGCCCATTATGTTTTCCAGCATGTTCACCTTGTCGCTTATTTTAGCTCCGCCAAGCACAGCCGCGAATGGTCGCGCCGGGTTCTCCAGTATTTTACTCAG
>SOKS01000029.1 GCA_004375725.1 Dehalococcoidia bacterium
TCGGGATATAAACCGCGTACCGTAACTTCAACGATGGACTTCCCGCCCAGTGCCTTGTAGCGCATGACCTCGTCAACGACAACATCCTCGTCGAGGAGCTGAAGGTCATCATAGTTCTGGAAAGGATGGTAGCGTATCCACCAGAGGGTATCGATGGTCACCGGGTGACGGGCCCATTTCCGTTCCGTGGCCTCGCCCGAGTCATAGTGCCAGGTAGTGCCATCGCAGATGAGGTGCTCGTGGGGCAGCGTGATGCCCATCTCCGACGGCTCGATAAGCCCCAGTACCGTCTGCACCTTTCCCTTTAGTTCTGCCTGTTTCACGTATTTTCCTCCTTATCAAGCTCTATTAATATGCTATTTTTCTCTCATGGCATTCTCGGCGGCGATGCGGCCAAAGGCGATGCATTCCGCGAGATTACCACCGCCGGCAGGGTAAAGCAGGCCGAATACGGAACCGCACTCCCCGGCCGCATAGAGGCCCGGAATCGGCTCACCGAACGGGTTGAGTACCTGCGCCCGGCTGTTTCGCCTCGGGCCACCCAGGGTATTTGACCCGCCGGGGAAGAGCCTGATGGCAAAGAACGGCGGCTCATCCAGCGGCACCAGCTCCAGCGGGTTGCGTTCAAAATCAGGGTCATTGCCCACCTGGCAATGCCGATTCCACGTATTAATGGTATTTTCGAGATTCTCCGGGGGCATATTGAGCTTTGTGGCAAGCTCAGCAACGGTGTCGCCCTTCACAATCCAGCCCTTCTGCAGCTCAGTCAGGTTGTCCCGACTCCATTTGTAGAGCCGGTGCGGGCCGGTGGGGCCGCTCGACAGTTGCGCCAGGGGACCAAATTTAACTCTACGCTGGTCAAAAATGTGATAGCTCGGCACACGTGGATACTCCAGCCGGTGGGAGTCAAACCAGCCGCACTCATATGAAGCCGCATGGGGCTTCAGCTCCTCGGTCATGTAGCGGCGACCATACCGGTCAACGATAATAAAGCCAGCAGGCGCCTTTTCCTTTTCCGTCTTCATCGAGCGCTGGCTCCAGCCGCCGCCACTGAAATCGATAAAGAAAGCAAGGGAAAAATCGGGGAACTTGGCGCACAGCCGTGCCGAAACGCAGTTCATGTGCCAGAGACCGGCACCAACCTCCTGGGCCATTCTGATACCGTCGCCGGTATTGCCGGTGCCGCCAGCGAAATACATCGGGTAGACGCGGAGGTACTGCAGCTTCATCTCCTCGCTTTCCTCAAAGCCCCCCGTGCATAAAAGTACCGCCCTGGTTGCCCTGATATTAATTTCCCGGGGAGTCTTCCCACGGCCATCGGCCACCTTGACGCCGATTACCCTGCCGGTATTATCAGTTAACAACCGTACCGCCGATGTCTGATAGCGCACATCAATATTTCTGGAGGCAACCTGCTCATACATGAACTTCATCATGCGGAAGCCATTGCCCTGGTACTTCCACAGTTCCATGCTGTCGGCGCCGGGGAGCTGGGGAAACTCAGCCGCTCTGGAGAAAAATTTAATGTTACCACCCAGCCGGGTAATCCAGTCTTTGTTCTGTGCCGTATAGGTAACCCAGGCCTTTACGGTATCGGCATCCGTCCATGGCAACCCCGGCTGACTGCCCACCTGGCACAGGGCGGTCATATACTCGGTAGCGCGCTCAATATCTGACAAAGATAGAAACACTCCCATAGCGGTGCTGCTGCACGTGCAGTGCGTTTCTGCCGGCTGCTTCTCCAGAAGTACCGCGCGGGCACCAAGGTCATGAGCCGTTATCGACGCCACCGCGCCGGATAGTCCGTACCCGATAATAACGATTTCTACCGTATCGTCCCAGCGGTAATTCCCCGGTGTTAACATGGCGACCTCCCTGCCTCAGGACTACCAGTAAGAACCTATCCAGGTGGCCATGGGGGGCTGTTTCTTGGGCGGACGCTTACGTATTACATCCTCTCGGATGTCTGTGCCCAGCCCGGGACTCGTAGGAATCTCGAGGTAGCCATCCTTATAGATGATAGGCTCGGTAAGAACCTCATTGTACATATCCAGGTAGGGATAGAAGAACTCCTGGAAAACAAAATTGGGAATGCTGGCATCAAGATGCAGGCTGGCGATGGTCTGCACGGGACCGTTGGAGTTGTGCGGCTGAACGGAAACGTAGTAGGCCTCGGCCATGGCCGCAATCTTCCTCAACTCCCAGATGCCACCCACGTTACAGATATCGGGCTGGATGATTTGCGCCGCATTCTTTTCAAAGAGGGGGCGGAACTCCCAGCGGGTATACAGTCGCTCGCCGGTGGCTATCGGCAGGTTTATCGACCGCTGCAGTGCCGCCAGGGCATCGAGGTTGTCCGGCGGTATGGGCTCCTCGTAGAAGAAGGGGTCATAAGGCTCCAGTTTATGGGCAATGCGGATGGCGCTGTGCATATTGAAGCGACCGTGACACTCAATGAGTATATCAACCGAAGGCCCCACCGCCTCCCTCACCGCCTTCACGCAGGCGAGGGCGAACTCCTCCTCCGACCTCTGAATGACCTGCCCGCCCTCGCGGAAGGGGTCCCACTTCAGGGCGGTAAAGCCTTTATCCACCATTTTCAGGGCGTTTTCCGCAATTGAGTCCGGAGTATCTTCGGCGGTCATCTGGGTTACTATTTTCTGGAATGCCCAGGCATTGGCATAGGCTCTTGCCTTATCCCTCAGCTTCCCACCGAGCAACTCGTAGACCGGCACACCGAGGGCTTTTCCCTTGATGTCCCACAGTGCCTGCTCGATGCCACTCAAGGCAGTAAGTATGATTAGCTGCCCGTACTTAAACGTCTGTTTATAGAGCGCGTTCCAGATGTATTCAATCTGGAAAGGGTCCTGACCGACCAGAAAATCCCTGAATGTTTCCAGGGCCTTGACGACCACCTCATCGTTCCTCTCCAGGCTCGCTTCCCCTACCCCGGTAAGGCCGCTGTCGGTATAGAGCTTGACGAAGGTCCAGTTGGCATGTCCGCCCTGGGTCTGAAAAACGCGCAGATCAGTGATTTTCATTGCGAGTCCCCCTCACTAACTTTTAATTAAAATCGGCTAAAGAGGATTATACCCTTACCATGGAAAAATCCGCAAGGTTATCAGGCCATATGCCCGGGATAGATATTCCATCATATGAAATAATCCAGTGATTGACACGCCGGGGTACGCCCGGCTTAATCTTGACCCGTAAATTGCAGTATGGTAGTCTTACGATGGAATTTTACCGCAATCTCGACTTCAGAGGAGGAAACCTATGCCAGAAATAGACGCTGCCAAACTGAAAGAAATCTATACCAGTATGGTGAAGATCAGGTTTTTCGAAGAGAGAGCCATAATCGAGTACCGCAAAGGTCTGCCCGGCTTTATCCACGCCTCAATCGGTCAGGAAGCAATCCCGGCGGGAGTTTGCGCCTTTCTCCGCGAAGATGACTATACCATAACGACACACCGCGGTCACGGCGACATTATCGCTAAAGGAGCCCAGCTCGACCGGATGATGGCCGAACTCTTCGCCAAAAAGACCGGCTACTGCAAAGGCAAAGGCGGCTCCATGCATATCGCCGATGTTGACCGCAATATCCTTGGTGCCACCGGCATTGTCGGCGACGGCATTCCCATTGCTGCCGGCGTCGGGACTGCCCTCAAGATGCAGGGCCTGGACAGTATAATGGTCGCTTTCTTCGGCGACGGCGCGACAAACTCCGGTGCCTTCCATGAAGGCATGGGACTGGCGGCAGCCTGGTACCTGCCCGTTCTCTTCGTCTGCCAGAACAACCTGTACCAGCAGAGCACGCCCACCCGGGACTACTGCCGCCTGACCGATATTGCCGACCGCGCCAAAGGCTACGGCATTCCCGGAATTACTGTCGATGGCAATGACGCCATTGCCGTTGCCGAGGTAGCCAGGGAAGCGATTGAGAAGTGCCGCAAGGGTGAGGGCCCTATACTCATTGTCGGGAACACCTATCGGACCGTCGGTCACCACATGGGTGACCCCGGCACCAGCTACCGGAGCAAAGAGGAAGTTGAGGAATGGAAGAAGAAGGACCCGATAAAACGACTGCGCCAGCAGCTGGTACAGAACAAGATGGCCACGGACGCCGAGCTTGATGAAATCGAAAACAACGTGTTGCGGGAGCTGGATGAGGCGGTCAAATTTGCCCAGGAAAGCCCCGAGCCCACGCCTGAAGAAGCGCTGGAAGATATCTACGCCTGATTTATTAAAGGGGGGAAGCATGCGAGAGTTAACCTACCGAGAAGCACTGCGGGAAGCGCTCCGTGAAGAGATGAAGCGCGACCCCAAAGTATTTATGATGGGAGAGGAAATCGCCGAGTATGGCGGTTCCTATAAGGTAAGCCAGGGACTGCTGGAAGAGTTCGGTCACGAGCGTATCCGAAACACCCCCCTGGCCGAGGCCGCCATCGCCGGTGCCGCGCTGGGCGCATCGCTGGTGGGCATGCGGCCGGTGGCGGAAATCATGTACATCGACTTTTCCTTCATCGCCGCCGACCAGATTATCAACCAGATCGCCAAGCTGCGCTATATGACCGGCGGCATGGTCAAGGTGCCCATGGTAATGCGGACGCAGGGAGGTGGCGGGGTGGCCGCCGGGCCGCACCATTCCCAGTCACTGGAAGCCATCTTCGCCCACATCCCGGGGCTCTTCGTGGTCATGCCTTCCAATGCCTATGATGCCAAGGGCCTGCTCAAGACCAGCATCAGGGAGGACAATCCGGTTATCTTCATCGAGCACAAAAAGCTGTATGGTGAATCGTGCCCGGTTCCCGAAGAAGAGTATACGATTCCTCTGGGCAAAGGTGACATCAAGCGCGAAGGCAACGACATAAGCATCATCACCTACTCGCGCTGCGTGAACTTCGCCCTGGAAGCCGCGGAGGAGCTTGCCAAGGATGGCGTGGATGTTGAGGTGGTCGATATAAGGACACTGAAGCCACTTGATGAGGCTATTATCCTGAGCTCGGTGCAGAAAACGGGCAAGGCAATGGTGGTCTACGAGGCCTGCCGCACCGGCGGCTTCGGCGCCGAGATTGCTGCCCTTATCGGCGAGAAGGCATTTGATTACCTGGATGCACCTATCAGGCGCGTGGCTTCGCTCGATTCACCGGTTTCCTTCAATCCCAGGCAGGAGCAGTATATACTGGTCAATCCGGAAAAGATCCAGGCGGCGGCCCTGGAGATGATGGGAAAATAGAAAATCAGAGCATTTCGATTTAACCGAGTGGAGGTATCAGTATGGCCGTGGCCATTATCTTCCCCAAGCTTGATGAGGCAATGACGAGCGGCAAAATCGTCCGGTGGCTGAAAAACGAGGGCGACCGTGTGGAAAAAGGGGAGACCATTCTGGAGATTGAGAGTGAAAAGACTTCATTTGAACTTGAAGCCGAGGCTTCAGGTATTCTGAGCAAGATTACCGCCCAGCCGGGCGATGAGGTACCGATCGGTGTCACCATCGCCTACATTCTTCAGCCTGGGGAGAAAGCACCAGAGGTTGAGACGCCAGTCGTTGTTACCGCGAAAGAGGAGAAACCAAAGGCAGAAGCAAAGGCAGAAGCACCTCAACCAGCCCGGGAATTGAAAGAGATTAAAGCCTCTCCACTGGCCAGAAACATTGCCAGAGAGCACAATGTTGAACTCGACCTGGTAACGGGAACCGGACCTGGCGGC
>SOKS01000200.1 GCA_004375725.1 Dehalococcoidia bacterium
GCACGGGAATGCGCTGAATCGGGCGGCCGCAGTTGGGGCAGTTCCGGCCGCGGCCGTGAGCAACCTTGAACTCAAAGTGGGCGGTGCCGGTCTCGCCGCCGGGCCGATAGTAGTTAACGATGCTGGCACCCTTGTTACCGATGGCGGCGCGCAGCGTCTGCTGAATAGCCTGGTAAAGACGTTCTATTTCTGCTCCTGTCAGACTGGCTCCAGACCTCAACGGATTAATGCCGGCGGCAAACAGGGCTTCATCGGCATACATATTGCCGATGCCGGCAATGACTGACTGGTCGCAGAGGAGCGCCTTGACGGGCGCTTTTCGATTTCTCAGTCGCTGTGCCAGGACCTGTGGCGTAAACTCCGCTTCCAGAGGCTCCGGCCCCAGATTTTTGGTTACAGTTTTCCAGTCCTTAACCAGCCATATCCCGCCGAATTTGCGCGGGTCACGGAAGAATATATTTATGCCCCTGTCCAGATGGAACGCGGCGCGGGTATACTGGGGTGGCTCTGAAGAATCCCTGCTCAGCAGCAGCGAGCCGCTCATCTTCAGGTGGATGACCAGCGAATCATCGTCGTTCAGGCTCAACACTAGGTATTTGCCGTGCCGGGAAAGGCCGGTGATTTTCTGTCCAATAAGGCGGGAACGGAATTCCTCAATCGATGGTGTCTTGACGATGCCGTCCCAGAGAAGAGTGATGCCGGTGAATTTGCGTCCCAGAATGTACGGGGCAAGCTCGTTTTTTACCGTTTCTACCTCAGGCAGTTCGGGCATGTTATTTCATTTCCCCCCAGTTCTGGCCCTGCTTGGTGTCCACTTTCAGCGGTACATCGAGCTGAAGCGCTGAGGACATCACCTGAGGGACGAGCTTTTGTACTGTTTCCATCTCTTCATCGGGAACCTCGAGAACAAGCTCATCGTGTACCTGCAGCAGCATCCGGCTCTTTAATCGCTGTTTGTCCATCTCCCGTTCGAGGTTTATCATGGCCACCTTGATGATGTCGGCCGAGGTGCCCTGCACCGGCATGTTTATCGCCATGCGTTCGGCGGCTTCCCGCAACTGGCGATTGGACGAATTGATTTCCGGAATGAAGCGCCTTCGGCCCAGAATGGTCTGTACGTAGCCGTTTTCCCGGGCCTGCTTTTTCGTTGCTTCAAGGTATTCTTTCACCTTCGGATATTTAGCAAAATAGGCGGCGATGAACTGAGCCGCTTCTTCGCGTGATAACTCGGTGGCCTGTTCCAGGCCGTACTCGCTCATGCCGTAGATAACGCCGAAATTCACCGTCTTGGCCAGCCGGCGCATGTCGGCGGTCACCTGCGGCCTCTCGACATTGAAAAGCTGGGCGGCGGTGGTGGCGTGAATGTCCTCGTCCTGCTGAAAGGCACGGACTAGTTCTGGGTCCTGCGATAGATGGGCCAGCGCCCGGAGGTCGATCTGCGAGTAATCCCCGGCGAACAGGCGGGCTCCCCGTGGTGCGATGAAGGCACACCGTATTTGCCTTCCCGTTTCACCGCGCACAGGAATATTCTGTAAATTCGGTTCGCTGGAGGAGAGCCGACCGGTGGTCGTCCTCGTCTGGTTGAAGCTGGTATGCACCCGGCCGGTTTTGGCGTTGATAAGACCGGGAAGGGCATCGATGTAGGTCGACTTCAGCTTTGTTAGCTGGCGGTACTCCTGGATGGACTGAATTATCTCGTATTCTTTTAACTCCTCGAGGACGGATGCCTTCGTGGAATATTTGGACTTGCCTTTCCGGGAAGTGGGTATCTCCAACTCCTCGAACAGAACCTTTCCCAGTTGCTGTGGTGAGTTAATGTTGAACTCATGACCGGCGTAGCCGAATATCTGCGTTTCAAGCGTGGCAATCTGCTCACCCAACTGCTGGGACATGCCCTGAAGCAGTTCCTTGTCCAGGGCGATGCCGTTCCTCTCCATCCGCAGAAGCACTGGCACCAGGGGCATCTCAACATTGGAGAAAAGCTGCCAGAGTCCCTGTTGCTGTAGTTCCTTTCCGAACAGGTCTGCCAGCCGGTGGGTCATATCGGCATCGGCACAGGCGTAATTGGCCACCTTTTCTATCTCAATCTGAGACATGGGCAGCTGCTTGGAGCCAGTACCAATGAGGTCGGTGATGGGGGTCATATCGATATTCAGCTTGCTGAAAGCGAGGGTTTTAAGGCCGAGTGATTTTTCACCCACCAGGTAAGCGGCCACCATGGTGTCGAAAGTCAGGTTGTTTACGGTCACGCCATGCTCGGCCAGCACGGTCATATCGTATTTGCCGTTGTGGGCCAGCTTGGCCAGCCCTTTATCTTCCAGAACGGGCTTGAGCCGGTCAATGACCTGTGGCAGGGGAAGCTGTGGCATCGCCTGCAGGCTGGTATGTCCTACCGGAATATAGTATGCCTCTGTCGGTGCCGGAGAGAACGAGATACCGACCAGTTGGGCGTGCATCGGGTTCAGGCTGGTCGTCTCCAGGTCAAAGGCAAATGACTTGGACTCCGCCAGGCGGTTAATCAAATGGTCAAGGTCAGAAGGAGTATTGATGATACGGTAATCTCCCTGCGGTGGCGCGGTTTTCACCCGGTCTGGTGGTGACTCGGGAGTCTCTGCCTCGCCCTCGATTCCAGGCAGCCTGTCACGCAGTCTGACGAATCCAAGCTCACGGAAAAGCTCGTTGACTGCCTGGTGGTCATACTGGCCTATCTGGCATTTGTCAAGGTTCAGTTTAACCGGTACCTCGGTAACAATGGTGGCCAGTTGCTTGCTCTGGCGTGCCGCCCCTTCGTTCTGACGCATTGTCTCCTGGAGCTTGGGTGGGGTTACCTCGTCGATATGGTCGTAGATGTTTTCCACGGTGCCAAACTGCTGGAGAAGCTTGACCGCCGTTTTTTGCCCAACGCCGGGGACGCCGGGAATGTTATCCGAAGGGTCGCCAACCAGGCCCTTGTAGTCGGCAACCTGCTCTGGTTTCACGCCGTACCGGTTGCTGACCGCTGACTCGTCATACAGCGTGGTATCACTGAAAGACCTGCCCGGCTTGGGGTAGAGCACCTTTACATGAGGGGAAACAAGCTGCATGGTATCGGTATCACCGGTGACGATGACCGTGTCAATGTCCTGCTGGCTGGCCTGGTAGCTCAGTGTTCCCAGTATGTCGTCGGCTTCATAGCCGTCAAGCTCAAAGGTGGGGATGCGAAAGGCCTCAACCAGCTGCTTTACCCGGTCCATCTGGCTTATCAGTTCCGGGGGAGTTGGGGGGCGGTGCGCCTTGTACTGGTCGAAAAGCTGGTGGCGGAAGGTGGGGCCTTTTTTATCAAAGGCGATGGCGTAATGGGTAGGCTTGAGCTCATTGAGGGTTTTGAGCAGCATCTGGGTGAAGCCGTACACGGCGCTGACAACCTCGCCGGTCTTGCTCACGGTCAATATCACCGGCGACTTGCTCGTCTGGAAGGCATGGTAGGCACGGTGAATAATGGCGTTGCCATCAAATAGAACGAGGAGTGGCCTTTTCATAATTGAATTATAGCAGAGCAGGAGATGGGAAAGAAGGGATGGGGAGGGGCTCATTCCTTAATCGGTCGGCGGCAGGAGCTTCTCGTCCTGGTAGCACTGGCGGACATATCGGTAGATTTCAGCACCGGTGGCGGTCAATGGCCCGGCCAGCAGGAGTCCCCAGAAGCCGGCAAGATAGGCACCCAGGACAAGCATGAATATCATTATGGCGGGGTGGATGCGCAGGAAGCTCCCCTGAATTCGAGGCACCAGCAGGCTGTTCTCCAGTAACTGGACGGCCAGAAAAAGAACGATCACCCAGATTACCTTATCTGGAGCCACCGCCAGGGTAATTATCGTCACTATGGCACCACTGAACCACGGTCCGAGTGTCGGTATGAGTTCCCCAACACCGGCCAGAATCGCCAGTACCGGTGAGAACGGAATTTTCAGTATCAGCAGGCCCACAAAAATGAGGTACGCCACAATCAAGCCGAGCATCAGCTGGGCACGGATATAGCGCCCGAGGACTCTTTCGATTATGCCGACGAGGTTCCTGATGTGCTCGGAAATTCCGGGGCTGAACGCAGAGTAAACATGACGTTTCAGTTTATCGGAATCCTTGAGTGCGTAGAAGAGGAACAGCGGTAATGCTGCCAGACCAAGCACGAGACTGAAGGTCTCCGGCATAAAGGAAACGCCTTTAACCAGGGCATCCCGAATGGCGTTACCCATGGCCACGCCAGCTTCAAGAAGTGCTCTATCTACCTCACTGCGGATTTCCGGTGGGAACTGCTCCCTTATAATTTCCAGCCATTCTGTTATTTGATAAAGACTCTGGCTGATGAAATAGGGGGCACCGATGGCCAGGTCCAGGGAAGCATCGATAACGGCAGTGGCAATTACATAGAAGAAAACAGCCAGAAGCACAAGAAGAACAAAAAAGACGATCAGGATGGACAGGACACGCTTGAATCCCGGCCATTTTCCCGGTCTGGGGAATCTTGCTTCCAGCCAGGTAATAATAGGGGATAAAAGGTAAGCGAGTACCAGTCCGAGAGCAAATGGAAATATAACCGTTCTCAGCAGGTAAAGGATCCAGAGAAATATGGCTGTACCCAGTACCAGAACGACCAGTCTCCAGTGTTGGCTGAAAAAGTGAGTCATTACAGATACACTTCTCCTAATAACTTACCGGAGATAAGTTCAGGGAGCAGGCTGATGGTGAGGGCGGTGGCGCCGTTTGATTATTCGCTTGGTTTCCTTCGGCCCAGTTTTTCCTCGACACGGTGCTCGGCGGCAATGGCGGCTTCCTTGGCCTTTTCCGCAGTTTCTTTTGCCTTTTCGGCAGCAATTTCAGCTTTTTCTTTCAGCATGGCCCGGGTTTCCTTTCCCGGTTTGGGTGCGTATAGAAAGCCAATTGCCACGCCAACAACGGCACCCAGAAAAAATCCAACAGCGAAACTGGCGCCAGTATCTTTCTCAGCCATCTCTACCTCCTTACTTTCTTCTGGCAAATCCACTGAACAGGCTAACTACCTGCCGTACACCCTGAATAAAAGCAGCCAGCTGTGCCAGTGGCCTTGACACCTCTTCTTCTACAGTTGCGGAAATGTTCTCAACCCGTTTTAAAGTCGACTTTGTCGAGTCCAGTATCGGCTTCAGCTTGCGATACAGCATAAGAGCCAGCACGCCGATGAAGATGACCACGATGGTGGCGCCGAAGCCGAGGATTACTATGGCCAGGTCACGAAACCATTCAATACCCACTGGTTCTAACCTCCGTTGACAACAGATTACCATAACATTGTAGCTGTCTTGTTAAGCAATGTAAAGAGGCAACTGGCTAAAAGTCGCGCAGCGGTGTTCCCGCAACAGGTCTGAGGAAGGAAGTATCGTTGTGTTTGGTGAGGATAAACTGCTCGTTCAGGTAGCTGAAAATGGAGATGCCACAGGTGTCCTGCCTGATTTTCCAGAAATGGCTGTTGTCCAGTCCCAGCAACGTGCAGATCATTACTTTGTTCACTACGCGGTGCCCGACGATTACTACAGTACCACGGTGATTTTCTATGACCTTATTTCTAACTCGAATAACTCTTTTGCTAACATCCTCCAGAGCCTCGCCATCGGGTATCCTGACCTGCTCCGGATGAGTAATCCAGGTGGCGTACAGGTCTCTGTATTTCTCTTTCACCTCCTGATGCGATAATCCCTGCCACTTACCGAAGTTAAAGTCGATAAGGTCAGGATCGACGTCAACTTCGAGTTTATGGGGTTGGGCGATGATTTCGGCGGTCTTCAGTGCCCGTTTCAGGGGGCTGGAGTAAACGGCGGCTATTGCTGATGTGCTTAAATATCCGGATAGCAGTTCTGCCTGCTTTACTCCGGTTTCATTTAAATCGATGTCAATCTGCCCCCGGAATACCTCGGCCACATTCCATTCCGTTTCACCATGTCTGGCGAGGATAATTTCGGTCATTGTCTGCCTCCTGAACCTACTGCATATTAGATAAGATGCGCAAAGTGTGTCAAGAAATCGGCTCAAAAAACCTTTCGGTTAAACATTTTTTCGTGATATACTTTAGGGCAAAGTGGGGAAGATATATTGAAAGGTAAAGACTTACTTTCCATAGTTGACCTGAACAGTGAAGACATATCGTTACTTATCTCCCGTGCCGTTGAGCTGAAAGCGGAAGGTTGGGCCCATTCCCTCAGTGAGAAGGTATTGGCCCTGGTATTTGAAAAGCCATCGTTGCGGACGCGGGTGAGCTTTGAGGTAGCCATGCGGCAGCTGGGTGGACATACCATTCACCTGTCTCCCGCGGAGGTCGGTCTCGGGAAACGAGAGTCAGTACCGGATGTAGCCCGGGTTCTTTCCCGCTACGTGGATGCCATTGCTGTCCGAACCTTCTCCCACGAGACGCTGGAGGTGCTGGCGCAGTACGCGGACGTGCCGGTGATTAACGCCCTGTCTGATCTGGAACATCCCTGTCAGGCCTTAGCGGATTTGCTTACCATCTATGAGAGGAAAGGAGAGCTGGAAGGGTTGACCCTGGCTTACGTGGGCGATGGCAATAACGTGGCGCACAGCCTCATGCTGGCGTCAGCACTGGCCGGCATCAGTTTCCGGATTGCCTCGCCGGCTGGCTATCAGGTACGTGACGACTTGCTCCGCCTGGCACGGGGGTATGCCATGGAGCGCGGTGCTGAAATACTGTGCACTGAGGACCCGCGGCAGGCAGTGCACGGAGCAGACGTTGTTTATACCGATGTCTGGACGAGTATGGGACAGGAATCCGAAAGCGAGAAGCGGCGCAGGGCGTTTGCCGGATATCAGATAAACGATGAACTCTTATCGCTGGCCGAGGAAGATGCTATACTGATGCATCCGCTACCCGCCCATCGGGGAGAGGAAGTGGCGGAAGGTGTTCTGGACAGTCCGCAGTCTGTGGTCTTTGACCAGGCGGAGAATCGGATGCATTTGCAGAAAGCGTTGCTCGCGGATATGCTTGGCGGGCTGGAGATGCCGTTCATGAAATACGAATAAGGGGGACGGAATGTATACGTTTAAGATTATCGTCAATCGCGGCTGGTACCCGGCTCTGATAACAGTGCTGGCGGTACTCGGCGTTCTCTATAGATGGCCGATTGAGTGGATAGCACCGGCGCTCATCTTTATTCTGGCCCTCGGCCTGGTAGTGACCGGAATTAAGGCCAGAGAACGGCAGCTGGAACGTGCCCTGTTCAAGCTGCAGCAGCTGGCCGAATACTTTCACCGCCGTTTTATGGGAGACTCAACGCTGTCCATCTTCGTCATTATCGACAGCCTTTTCAATATCGACAATCCGAAGCTGTGGGACTGGGCGAGGGCCTGCGATATGTCACAGCGTATTTTCAATAGCTGGTGTGGTAGCTTCATCAACCGTATGGAAAGCGATATCGGCGTCACCAAGCTGACCGATTACCTGTCTACATACCTCAACGAGTTTTGGCAGATAACCAGTCAGTATCACGACTTCGTGGAGCAATTTTATGAAATTGCTACGAAGGTGGAGATACCTCAGGAGACAATCGACCAGTACCACAAATTCGTACTGGAATACAATGCCTTTGTCCAGAACTTCCGCGAGCATATTACCGAGTTAAGGAGCATCGCTCGAACTGGCATTGAACCCCCGAGTATAAAACTGGCTCAGGAAGTCGTCAAGACGGGGTAAAGAGCGTGACGGCAAGCAAGCCAATAGTGGCGATTGTGGGTCGGCAGAATGTGGGCAAATCCACGCTGCTCAATAAGATGGTGGGGAGGCGACTGGCAATTGTCGAGGATCTACCGGGCACAACGAGGGACCGGGTCATCGCTTCCGTATCCTGGCGTGATGTGGAATTTACCGTTGTCGATACCGGTGGTCTGGAATTTGATGCCCGCTCGTCGGTTGCCCGTGGTGTCCAGGAGCAGATAGAGACAGCGATTGATGGAGCTGACGTTATTATTTTTCTGGTGGATGTAAGGAGCGGGGTTATCGCTGCCGACATGGAGATGGCAGACAGGCTGCGCCGGGTGAAAAAACCAGTGCTGCTGGCGGCCAACAAGGCAGATAATGAAAAGCTGGAGGTCGGGGCGGTGGACTTTTACCAGCTGGGATTGGGGGAGCCTGTCGCCATCAGCGCCTATCACGGACGCGGCACTGCGGAACTCCTGGACCGAATCATTGCTCTGGTACCGGCTCCGGCACCGACAACGGCAGAGCCGGAGTTCATGAAGATAGCCATTGCCGGCCGGCCCAACGTGGGCAAGTCAATGCTGCTCAATGCCCTGGTCGGCGAGGAGCGGGCCATCGTGGATGATGCCCCGGGAACGACCCGTGATGCCATCGATACGGTGGTTGACTTTGACGGGCAAAGTGTGTTACTTATTGATACCGCCGGTATAAGAAAGAGGGGACGGATCGGGGGGGGAGTGGAGCGGTACAGTGTGATTCGTGCTCTGCGGGCTATTGACCGGGCGGATATAGTCTTGCTGGTGCTGGATGCTATGGAGATGATAACCGCTCAGGACACGCACATTGCTGGCTATATCCAGCAAGCGGCCAAAGGGGTGGTGGTGGTGGTCAACAAGTGGGACCTGGTGGAGGAGGAAAACACAGACGAATGGGACCAGTATCTCAGAAGTCAGCTGAAGTTTATGGCCTACGCGACCGTAGTTTACGCTTCGGCGAAGCATGGAGAGGGCGTGGACAGGATAATACCCACCGCACGCCAGATATACCAGCAGAGAGGTAAAAGAATAGGCACCGCCGAGGTTAATAATATCGTTCAGCAGGCGGTGGCGGCCCATATACTGCCGCGGAAGGGCAACAAACGGCTGAAAATCCTCTACGCTACCCAGGCGGAGGTGAACCCGCCGACCTTTGTTTTCTTCGTCAGCGATGCCAAACTGGTGCATTTTTCATATCACCGTTATCTTGAGAGCAGGTTGCGTCAGGCATTTGGTTTCACTGGAACGCCGCTTCGCTTGGTCTTTAAGACAAGGGGGGAAGGGCCATGATTGTTGCCAAATTCGCGGCCGTAGCCCTTATCGGTTATTTTCTTGGTGCTATTCCCTTTGGTGTGATGATAGCACGGCGAAGCGCAAAAGTGGACGTTACCAGCTTCGGGAGCGGCAAGACCGGTGCCACCAACGTATTACGGATAGCCGGGAAAAAAGCCGCGGCTGCCGTTGTCGTTTTCGATGTTCTCAAGGGCTTTCTACCGGTGGTGTTTGCGGCTTTGATATTTAACGGTGAGTATGTCCTGACCGGCAGCACCAGCCCGTGGTGGCTTTCCCGAAGTGCTCAGGTACTGGCGGCACTTTCGGCGATTGTCGGTCATAAGTGGTCGGTGTTTCTTCGCTTCAAGGGGGGGAGGGGGGTAACAACCTTCTTCGGTGGCTTGTTTGGTCTGTGTCCGGCGGCAGCACTGTTCGGTGGCGAGATATTGTTTCTCGGCGCATGTCTGACCCGATACGTATCGCTAGGTTCGATATCAGGGGCGGTGGCTGCCTATGCCATACTGATTCCTCTTACCATACTCAACGGGTTTCCCGTCGAGTATCTGGTTTATGCGCTCGTTGGTGCTATTTTCATTATCGTCGTTCACCGCGACAATATCAGCCGGTTGATGGCGGGCACGGAACGCCGGATCGGGGAACGGGTTAATCTGTAAATCAGCCGCCAACTTCAGATTCCTAAACCAAAGCCTTTCTAAATACCGGCGATTGAGTTAAAATAGGGTATGCTCAAAGTTGGCATCATTGGTACCACCATATGGGGCATTACTCTAGCTATCATACTGGCGGAAAAAGGAATAAAAGTCGCTTTGTGGGCTCGCACCGAGGAGGAAGCCGATGCGCTGCGGAACAGCGGCCCTGACCCGGACGAAACACCGGAGATAACCTTCCCTGCCAATGTCCTCATCACCCACGAGATGGAGAAAGCCCTTGACGAGGTCAAAGCGGTACTCCTGGTGGTGCCCTCCCAATCAATGCGGCAGAATACCGGGCTGATAGCAGGTCATCTTGCGAAATCAATGCTCGTGGTCAGTGCCGCCAAGGGACTGGAGATTGGCAGCGGCAAGCGTATGTCTCAGGTAATCGCCGAGGAGATAAATCCCCGTTTTCACTCCAATATCTGTGTGATCTCGGGCCCCAATCTGGCCAGAGAGATTCTGTGCGGCCGGCCGGCAGCTATGGTGGCGGCGGCGGAAGATGGCGCGGTGGCGAGGCAGGTGCAGAGAATACTCAGCACACCGAACCTCTGCGTTTTCACCAATACGGACGTTGTCGGAGTGGAGTTGGGTGGGGCACTCAAGAATATCATCGCGCTCGGTGCCGGTATTGCCGATGGGCTGGGCTATGGCGACAATGCCAAGGCCACCTTTATGACGCGGGGCTTGACGGAGATTACGGCGCTTGGTGTTGCCCTTGGGGCTAATCCGCTTACCTTCTCCGGTCTGGCCGGACTGGGCGATGTTGTCGCCACCTGTGCCAGCCCGTTGAGTCGCAACCACTACGTTGGTGTGGAATTGACCAAAGGACGCTCCGTGACGGAAATAGTGAGCACCATGAGCGGCGTCGCTGAGGGGGTGCCGACAACGCTGGTGGCCCGCAATCTGGCCCATAATCTCGGGCTGGAAATGCCGATAACCGAAAAAATCTACCGGGTACTCTACGAGAACGCTGACCCGCGCGAAGTGGCAGTGGAAATGATTGGCGGAAATGTGCGGCACGAGTTATCCGGGAAACGCTGGCGATTGTTCTCTTTATTCAAACGTCGGAAACAACCGCAGAATAGCAGGTAACCTCACCATGATACGTATCTGCCCTTGAATCAGGAACCGGGTTTTTTGCCGTCCCTCTTTGCCTGGCCAAGAGAATCGGCCAGTTCCTTGAAGAGCGTGCGCTGCTCCTTGGTCAGCGATTCTGGAGTAACTACCAGCAACTTTACAATCTGGTCACCATGTCCATTCCGTCGCAGGTGAGCGATGCCCTTATTCTTCAAGCGGAACTCTTTTCCTGTCTGGCTCCCGGAAGGGATGGTGATTTTGGTATCGCCGTAAATGGTGGGTATTTCAACCTCGTCGCCGATAGCTGCCTGCGCGAAGTTAACTGGCAGTTCGTAGATGATGTCGTCGCCGTCCCTAACGAACAATTTATGCTCCAGCACCCCGATGTTCACATAGAGGTCACCGGAAGAGCCGCCCCTCAAGCCCGCATCACCCTCGCCGCTGAGGCGCATCTGAATGCCATCCTGTATGCCAGCCGGAACCTTGACTGAGATGCGGCGTTTCTGTTTTTCCCGACCATTCCCCTTGCACTGTGGACATGGCTCGGATATGACCTGCCCTTCACCCTGGCACCGGTTGCATATGGCCGTGTTAATGAAGCTGCCGAAGAGGCTGCGCTGGACACGGCGCACCTGGCCGGTGCCGTTACAGTTGGGGCAACGCACTGGCTTACTGCCCGGTCTGGCGCCAGTACCGTGGCAGGTGGCGCACAGCTCGGTGCGTTTTATTTCGATTTCCTTCTCGCACCCGAAAGCGGCTTCCTCAAGGGATATGGTTAATTCGTATTGCAGGTTGGCGCCTGACTTCGGTGCGTGGCGGTTGGCGTGCGTCATGCCGCTGAAAAAGGCATCAAAGATATCGCCGAAGCCGCCGAAGTCAAAGCCCTCGAAGCCCCGGGTGAAAGAGCCGTCGGTATCAATGTGGCCGAAGTGGTCATAGCGGGCGCGCTTATCGGCGTCGGAAAGTACCTCGAAGGCCTCATTTATTTCCTTGAATTTCGCCTCCGCACCGTCATTGCGGTTGTGGTCGGGGTGGTACTTGAACGCAAGCCGGCGGAACGCCTTTTTGATCTCTTCCGCGGTGGCGTCCCCTGGTACGTCCAGAATTTCGTAGTAGTCTCGTTTCGGTGCCATTTATAATTACCTATTTCAATTTTTTGCTGTAAAAACGAAAATGCTAACTCAACGGGCCAAAATTGTGTTCCAGGCACGCTTCCGTGCGCAATATCTCTACTATGATACTAGCAATACCACTATCAACTGTCAAGGAAAAGACGACAAAACGCCATTGACCGAATTAGAACAAATGTGCTATCTTTTTATTGCTTGATTTTTTCTACGGGCTGGAAGCCAGGGTGAAAAGAGATGGGCGCGATGAAAGCCGGTTATCCCGTTGCAGAGCCATTGCTGGAGAATGAGCATGATTTACTGCCGGAATTTTTTCGCTACAAGGATGAGGGATGTGACCTGGCTGCCGCCTGTCTCAACTGTCCCTTCCCGCAGTGCATCTACGAGCAGCCCGGCGGAAGGCAGCGCTGGCTGAAAATGACGCGGAATCGGGAAATAATCAGGCTGTTCACCAGAGAGGGTAAGGAGATAAAAGAACTGGCCCTGATGTTTGGAGTCAGTACCAGGACGGTGCAGAGGGCACTTGGCAAAACCTTGATAAAAGGAGAACGGTCGTAAAATGAATGAAACGCTTCCCATGCAGCTGGCAAGATTGGACCTTGACCGTACTAAGGGTTATAAAGAACTTCTCGATTTCTATCACGGTCAGCAGTGGACAGGCAGGGAGAGAAGGGGAGAAAGACGCCTCATCTTTAACTATGCCAAGGTGTTCATCGATAAGATGACGTCATACCTGGTATCGGGCATTCACTTTGACGTTGCGGCGGCGGAGGATTCAGAGGCAGCGAGAGACAGAGCCCGGCAGGCAGAGGAGGCCCTGTATGGGGTGTATGAGGAAAATAACCTGGAGCAGGTTGACCTGGAGACGGAGGTTGACTGCGCCATACTCGGTGATGCCTGCTACAAGGTTATCTGGGACGCGGTGGAAAAGAAAGTCAGGGTAACCGCTCCCGATGTCCAGGGTATTTATACCTGGTGGCTGGGAGATGATACCTCAAGGGTATGGCGGGTTGCTTCCAGATATGTGCTATCGGCGGAAGAAACCGAGCTTCTTTATCAGATAAGGCCCAAGAACAAGAAAGCTACGGTGGCCGAGGTATGGACGGCTCAGGACTTTGAACTGTATTTAGATAACATGCTGGTAGAACAGAAACCAAATCCTTATGGGTTTATCCCTTTCATCATTTACCCCAACCTGCGTGAGCCCAAGAAATTCTGGGGCGTGTCTGACCTGCCGCAGATTATGGAGTCGCAGCGTGAGCTGAACCGGGCGATGAGCCAGCTATCACGGATACTGGAACTGTCCGGCAATCCCATTGCCGTTCTGGAGAATGTGGAAGAGTCGGAGGATATCGCCATCAGGCCCGGCGCAGTGTGGAACATACCGGAGGACGCCAAGGCCTACCTGCTTGATCTGCTTCAGGGCGGCGGCGTTAACCTGCACATCAATTACATTGACCTGCTTTACCGTACCCTGCACGACATTTCTGAATCCCCCCGCTCCGCCTTTGGGGGCACGGAGAGAGACCTTTCCGGAGTGGCGCTGGAAATTGAACTTCACCCGCTGCTGCAGAAGGTAAGGCGGAAGCGAATCATACGCACCGCCGTGTACAACCGTCGAAATGAGATGATTCTCAAGCTGCTGGAAAAGTATCAGGGTATGAACTTTGGTAAAAACCATCTGCGGGTGATATGGGGGCCGGTGCTGCCCCACGACATAACCCGTCAGGTAAATAACGAACAGGTACTCGTCCAGAATGGCATACACTCCCGAAGGCGTGCCATGGACGAACTGGGGGTCAGAGACCCGGATAGCGAGTTCGAGCGATGGCTTGAAGAGCGGGAAACAATTTTAAAAATGAACCGACAGCTTAACGCCAGACCGATGAGAAACGAAAAGAGAGAGAGGGTTTTGACGGCTCGGGCGGAAGGCGTTGAGGAATAACCAGCAGGAGGCATAACGGTGGCTGATGAAGAAAAAGAATTGACCAACGAGCTTGAAGTGCTTCGGGAGGAACTGGAAAACCTGAAGCAAGAGAAAGAGGCGCTCAACCGTGAACTCGAGGCCAGAGCTGCAACCATAGGTGACCTTCAGGAAACGCTGTCGACCAGGGATACCGAGATTGCCGGCCTGAAGCAAACCATTGCCGAATCAGAAGGGAAACTGGCTCAAATAAATAATTTGCTGTCCCAGGCAGTGGTCAGCTACAGAGAACTGGTGGTGGCGACACATCCAGAAGTACCGCCCGAACTTATAACTGGCGATTCGGTGGAAGTGATAGACGAATCCCTGAAAAGCGCCCAAGCACTGGTTGACAAGGTGAAACAGGGAATTGAGGCGGAGACTGCAAAAAGCAGAGTGCCGGCTGGAGCGCCACCGCGGGCACCGCTCGACCTGTCGGTTCTGTCTCCGCGGGAAAAGATTCAATACGCAATAGGAGGTAAGAGATAAATGGCTTTGACACTTGTAGAAGCGAGTAAACTTTCCAATGATATGCTGCTCCAGGGCGTGGTGGAGACCATTATCAAGGAATCATCCGTCCTGCGGCAAATGCCCTTCATTGAAATTGTCGGCAACGGGCTGACCTACAACCAGGAGAAGACCCTGCCCAGCGTGGATTTCTATGATGTTGGCGATACCTGGGCGGAGTCCACGCCCACCTTCGAGCAGATAACGGCCAACCTGAAGATTATGGGTGGGGACGCCGATGTGGACAACTTCCTCAAGACCACCCGGAGCAATGTCCAGGACCTGGAGGCGGCGGTGGTGGAACTGAAAGCCAAGGCGGTCAAGGACAAATTTGAGGAGACCTTTATCTATGGCGATAGCTCAGTCGATGCCAAGCAGTTCGATGGCCTGAGAACATTAATCGACACCACCACGGCCAGCGACCAGGTCATCGCGGCCGGAGCTACCGGGGCCACCCTCACCCTGTCCAAGCTCGACGAGCTCATCGATGCCGTCAAGGGCGGCAAGCCGGACATGCTCGTCGTGAGTCGTCGGTCGCGACGCAAGATCAACGCGCTGGTCAGGGCCAGTGGCGGCCTTGTCGATAGTGACCGTGACCAGTGGGGTAACTTCATCCAGCTCTGGGACGGCATTCCAATTGGCGTTAATGACTGGATACTGGACACCCACGCGCTGAGCGGCGGCGTTGAGACCGGGACCACCGGCAGCGACTGCTCCACCATCTATGCTGTTCAGTTCGGGGAGTGGGCGCTCTGTGGCCTCACCGCTCCCGGCGGCCTGACCGTCGAACCCATCGGCTCCATGGAGAGCAAGGACGCCACCCGGACCAGGGTCAAGTGGTACGTCTCGCTGGCGTTGTTCAGCTCGGTAAAGGCAGCGGCGTTAATCGGAGTGAAAGACTAAAAAGCAGCGGGGGAGGGGACTACCCTCCCCCCTTTCAAGGAGGTATAAGAGATGGTACTGGCAGTAATTGAGCATACGGAATATCCTTTTGCCAAGGGTGACCTGACCTCGGATGGCGTTCAGTGGTCGGCGGAGGTGGATACGACCACCCCGGACACTGATGTTGAGGTTGAGTGTGTCACCATGCAGCCACCCGCGCTGGGCGAAGTGATAGAGATCGAGTTCGGCCTGACGGCAGCATTACGGGCGGTGTCTTCAGCTACGGCTGACCTCATCTATAAATGGCAGGGCAGGAACAAGGGCGGCACCTGGGTTGACCTGCACAGTGCCGTAACCAAGACGGATATTGGCACCGGCTATGTTGAGGAGACCCGGAGCGGCCGCTTCCAGATGGTCAGCAATTTCAATTCCTTACCTTTTGAGGTCAGGCTGGTTATCCAGTGCAATGAAGCTAACGAAGGCCGGGCCAGGGTTAAAAATTCCAGCTACATCAGAATAAAGTATTCTGCATCGTGAGGTGGGATATGAACTTTGTTTTTGACTCCAGTCTGGTGCTGTATCTGCCATTGTATAAGCTGGATGGCGCGTCCTTCATGTCCAGAGACGCCTATGGACACCTCTGCCAAAGAACTGGCGCATTGTGGAGACCAAACGGGCATTATTTTGATGGCACTGATGACAGAATCGTGGTCGCTCACCATTCGGCGCTCGACTTTGGCACCGGTGACTTCAGCCTTGAAATCTGGCTCAGGGCGTCTTCAAGCGGCGGGGCCATACAGCGCCTGATTTCTAAACAGTCGGCGGCGTGGCTTTTCTTCCGCCTTATCGGTGGGAAGGCAACCCTGTCCATCAAAGATGGCACCAACCAGCAGACGGTAACCGGCTCCGGTGATTTAAGGGATGATATATGGCACCATCTTGTCGCCACCGCGGACCGGGACAGCTCTACGGGGCTCATGCTGTCCGTTGATGGGGAAACTGATGTCACCGATGACGCCACCGGCATTGGTTCGATTTCCAATACCACCCCTCTGCAGATTGCCAGATTTTCGGGAGGGGCTGAGTACTTCAAAGGTGACATGGGCGAAGTCAGAATTTACCGCCGGTTGCTAACACCGTTAGAAATACAGCGCAACTACCTAGCTACTAAATGGAGGTACCGATGAAATACCGGGTAAGAATCGATTTGAGCTTTAACAGCGAGGCTGATGCGAAGTTGCTCATGGACTATGCTAGGGAAATAAGCGGTAAAGCCGTCAGTATCAACGAGGGTGGGGATAGTGAGGAGATTTCCTTCTGTGATCTGGAGCTTTGCCGCCATGACGAGGGCCTGCCCTGCACGAAGCTGGAGAGAGTGGAGGTCAAAAAGTCGGGGGTGATAGCGTCATGAACCTGACTGACATGAGAACTATTGTCCGCCGTGACCTCCATGACGAAGATTCCGGTAACTACCGCTGGACGGATGATGAGCTGAACCGGCACATTGCCCGCGCGGTAAAAGGTTTTTCCGAACATCTGCCCTGTGAGCAGAAAGCAACCAAAGCCACCAGTTCAGGCTCGCGGGAGCTGGATATATCAAACCTTTCCGACAGGGTAGCGGTGGTGGCGGTTGAGTATCCGGTAGGCCAGTTCCCCAGGCGCTACCAGCGGTTCTCATTGTGGGAAGATACACTGACCATCCTGAGTGAGGAAATCCCCGACGGCGCCAACGCGTATGTTTACTACGGAAAACTGCACACCCTTGACGCCGGTGGTTCCACCATCCCCGGCCAGTATGAGGACCTGGTTGCTGCCGGTGCTGCCGGCTATGCGGCCGTTGAGCGGGCCATCTTCGCGGTAAATCAGGTGAATGTCGGTGGGAGCGTTACGCCCGGTGAGTTCCTTGCCTGGGGCAGGGAAAGGCTGAGCGATTTCCGGAAGGAATTGAGGCGGCTGGGGAGGAGAAACCGGATCAGAAACAGCACTCTGTACCGGCCATATTATCCAGCTGTCTCGAAGTCAACTGATTATGGTCCCTGAGGCAGCCATGGCAAAACGAACGAAACGTACCAAAAGGGACCTGCCCCGCGAGGCGTTTGCCATCGTTGGGGACGCGGATAATCCTGATACCTGGCGTCTGCCGCACCACAAGAGAAGCATTGTACGGGCTCTCAAGGGCGATTTGGATATCGAGCGAACCGTTGACTGGAGTCAGGTCGCTGCCGCCGCAAGCGCGCTGTCCCCGTTGAACATGGGCAAAAGAGTGCCGGCCAGTCCGGAAGAGATTCTTGGGGCGGCCATTCATCTCGCGGGACATTATCGAAAAGGAAATAAGTCGCTACCGGATATTCTGGCGGCGCTGGTATAAGGAGAAAGAATGCGAAACCTCACGGCAACACTGCTGGCCGCACAGAAAAAGGCTACGGCGACGCCGTACGTCAAAGTGGAGGTCGAAAATAAAAATTCCGGTGTGGTGAGGCTTGACTGGACCAGACTGTACACCGGTTCCGAGGATGATTATTACCATGCGGTGACCATGCCCGGTGATGGTTCTCTCATACGCGTCAGGGCGACCCTGCCCGGTGACGCTCGCAAGCTTTACCGGCAGCGGGTGCCTGACCCCGGCCCGTTGAGTGACTTCAGCCAGTGGATATATACTAATCAGCTCAATGCCGCTGCCGTCGCCTGCGCTTCGCTGGGGGCTGAGGTCTCCATTTGCTGGATAGATGGCGCCAACCGCAAGGTTCAGCGTATAAAAAGCACCGATTATGGTGTGAGCTGGGGTAGTCCGGAGGTTATTGATTACTGCCCGACAATCAATATCGGCGGCCTGGCGGCGGCATATAAACCAAACGGTGACCTGGCAATATTCTTTGCTGACCAGGCGACACTTTACGTCAAAAAGAACATCAGCGGCCAGTGGCAGCAGCGCTCCAGCTGGAATAGAAGCACCGGAGACCTGTCCGGTATCGCCGCCGTCTATGAAAACGACTGGAACCTGCTCATCACCGGTAAGGATTCGTCGGGCAATTTCAAAGTGTGGTCGCTCATTTACGGCGATGGTGGTGATGTCTCAGCAGGAAGCTGGTCGACTTTAAAAGAACTGGCCTCAGCGCCATCGAGCGGTGAATTTGAGTACCGCCAGCCATTTCTGGATAAAGCGGATGTTTACCGTGGTTTCTTTGTAGAGAAGTTTTCCGGCAGTCAGTCATACCACCGTCCTTTCTGGTCGCATACGGTTCTGGATGCCAGGTTCATCGATAACCTGTGGCGGGAACCGGTGCCATTCAATCTGTCATCGGCATACGGGCTGGCCATAGCGCACCACGGAGACTACGGCTGGCTTTCCTGTCCATCGGGTGTGTGGCGTGCCAAATCGACTGTCCAGAACCTTGACCTGACCGCCGATGTGCTGGCGATGCGGCAGGAAGCAGGGGAGACATCGGGCAAAATTACCGTGGAGCTGAGGAATGACCAGGGGCAGTACGCTTCGGTGGGGCAGGGAGAATTGTCTGTCCTTGACGTCGGCTGCCAGCTGGAATTCAGCCCCGGTTACCGGACGGAAGATGGCGACGAGGTAAGTGCCGGGCAGGCGTACTGCCTTGAAGAGTACGAACATACCAGTGCCGGTGGCTCGGCCAGTCTCATACTATACGCCCGGGATGGCTGGGAGGCCATCACCGGCTGGAGGGCCAGACACCAGTTCCGCTGGAACCGGGACTCAGAGGAGATGAGCGTCAAGGATATACTCGCCTTTGTCCTGGCCCGGGTGGGGCTGAAGCTGGAAGTGAAATCACAGTCATCAGTCATCACCGGTTTTTATCCCGACTTCACCATCAATTCCGGCAACCTCGGGGAAACAGTGGTCCGAAAATTGCTCTCCTTTGTTCCTGACGTGTTACTTGTTGAAGGCGCGACTGCCTGCATTGTGAATCCCCAGGCGTCAGACAGTTCCGTGTACAGCTACGGAGAGGAACATGCGGTTCTGGAAGGAAGATACCATCAGGGAGCCTGGGAACTCAACCGCATCCAGGTGGAGGGCTATGATACTGGCAGCGATGAGATGATCGTGGTCGACCGTTTTAACTGGGGTGAGATAGAAAGACGGTATGATAGGTTAAAGCAGCTGGAAGACCGAAATATTGATTCGGTAACCAAAGCACAGGAACGCGGTGATGCTTATTTAAGACAGGCGGAGGTGGCATCGGCCAGCGGCACCATGCTGGTGCCGGTCAATTGCGGCCAGCAACTTTACGACGTTATTGATATCACGGATATTCGTGCTGGGCTCAACGCGGTCAAGCGGCGGGTACTTGGCTTTGTTCTCGTTTACAGTCCCCGCCGTGGCGAATACCGTCAGCGTCTGCAGCTGGGAGCGGTGTAAATTAATAGAGAGGGATGAGTTAAGTGAGTTTAAGGAAAGGCGTCCTGAAGAGTTTCAATTCCGGCAATTACACGGCCACTGTGCAGCTGGCGGGCAGCTATAAAGCCTATCTGGAAGACATCACCGTGGCCCGTAACCTGCCCGGCGGTGAAATGACCACTGGCAGGAAGGTGGCGGTCATCTTCTTTGACGAACATAATCCCAGAGAGGCAGTGGTGGTTGCGGTCTATACTCAGTAAGTTCTCTTGGAGGAATCAGGCAGGGTTTACCCCGCCCCGAAGACGTCTCGTCCCACCTCGGCAGGCTGTCGGCTTCTCACACAGCCCGGAGGATAT
>SOKS01000059.1 GCA_004375725.1 Dehalococcoidia bacterium
GATGATTGCAGCTCGATTCAAGAGAGTTTTTGAACCAACGAGCATAGGCCAGATGCAACTGAAGAATCGCATAGTCATGCCCCCGACGGGGACCAATTATGCCGAAGAAGGCGGTGCTATCAGTCAGAGGACGCTCGATTACTATGAGGCGAGGGCTAGAGGCGGGGCAGGATTGATTATTGTAGAAGGAAGCGCACCCAACCCGCAACGCACTGTATATTACCAGGCATCTCTGGGATATGATAAGTTGATTCCCAGATGGCAAAAGGTAACGGATGCTGCTCACAAATACAATGCCAGAATAGCTATCCAGATAATGCATTCCACCATGGAGAACTGGGATGGAAAGGTAGTACAGGTAAGTCCGTCCCCGGTGATAGTGCCCGCCAGAGTTATGGGTATCTCGGGAGAACCCCCTCATGCACTGACTGAGGAGGAAATTGCTGAGCGAATAGGATGGTTTGCTTCAGCTGCCAGACGCGCCAGAGAGGCGGGCTTTGATGGGGTGGAGGTTCACGGTGCTCACCAGTACCTTGTCGCCGCCTTTCTCTCCTCAGCCACTAACCAGCGCAAAGATAAATACGGTGGCTCGGTCGAGAACAAGGCAAGATTTTTAGTAGAGATAATTCAGGCTATCAGAGAAGAGGCGGGCCAGGATTTTCCTGTCTGGGTCAGAATCAATGCCCGGGAATGGGGAGTGGAGGATGGGATTACAATCGAGGAAACCAAACAAGTAGTGCCGCTGGTGGTGGAGGCAGGTGCTCAAGCGATTCACGTATCGGGTTATGGCGTGGGCTCTTATATAACCACCGCTCCAATTGCAGATACCCCGGGCTTTCTGGTACCTCTGGCTGAACAGGTTAAAAAGCTAACCAATGTGCCGGTGATTGCAGTGGGCAGGCTGGACCTTGAACTTGGAGAGAAGATTCTCGGGGAAGGCAAAGCTGACCTTATAGCCATAGGCAGACGTCTTATAGCAGACCCGGACCTGCCCAATAAAACAGCTGAGGGAAGGCTCGGTGAAATCACCCCTTGCATAGGCTGTATGGAGTGTATTGAACGCCTCGCCTTTGATGTACATGGCGAAGGTGTGAGTTGCGTCGTCAATCCCACGTTGGGCAGGGAGAGTGAATACCAGATTAAACCTGTGAGCAAGGCCAAGAATGTGGTTGTAGTTGGTGGTGGTCCGGCCGGTATGCAGGCTGCCATTTTGGCGGCGCAGAGAGGTCACAAGGTTACCCTGTTTGAAAAGGATGCGAAGCTGGGGGGACAACTGAATATAGCTGCTCTACCTCCATTTAAGGGTGATATCTTCCCCTGGATAGACTATCTAGTCGGTCAAGTTGAGAAAGCTGGAGTGGCAGTCAAGCTTAATACGGATGCCACTGCTGGAACCGTTATTGAAGGGAATCCAGATGCTGTCGTGATAGCTACGGGAGGCACTCCACTTATGCCCGAAATACCCGGCACTGATAAATCAAATGTGGTTACTGCTCAGGACGTGCTCTCGGGCAAAGCCAAAGCAGGGCAGAATGTGGTCATAATCGGTGGGGGAATGGTTGGCTGTGAGACCGGGCATTATCTGGTGGAACAGGGAAAGACGGTCACCATCATAGAAATATTGAAACGGATGGCTAGCGACATGTTATTCATGACAAGACGCCGACTCATGGATGGGCTGAGGAGAAAAAAGGTGACCCTGCTGACCAGCGCGACCTGCGAAGAGATAAGAGAAGGCGTTGTCCAGGTGAATACTGCCGAGGGAAAGCAGGAAACCATTCCAGCCGACACAGTGATTATAGCAGTCGGCTACAAGGCGAATGATCGCCTATATAAAGCCCTGGAAGGTAAAGTCTCTGAAATATACTGCATAGGCAATTCCTCCGAACCGCGGAGAATACTGGAAGCTACCAGCGAGGGATACCGGACCGGGCTGGCTTTATGAAGGCCTTAGATACACTAGCTACCTGAGCGCCCAAGCAGACAGGCAGTGGTTCAGAGTACACCTGATGGTAACAGTGCACACTTGCCTGAATTGTACAAAATAGTTGATTCTTGACATACCAGGTGAGAGGCCCTTAGTATGCAGAGATTGCGAGGGAAAGGAAGAGAGAAATGAAGCTAGTGACTTTCGAGGTTTCCACGCCAGTTGGTCAGATACTACGCATCGGAGCCATGTCCCAGAATAAGATCATAGATCTTAATATAGGGTATACGCGCTACCTGGCTGACAAGCATGGCAACGTCCAGGCCTATGAACTGGCAGCGGCAATGCTTCCACCTGACATGGTTGCCTTCTTGCGAAGAGGAAAAGAAGGAAAAGATAAGGCTGAGCTGACCATGGACTACGTGGCAAATTACCGGAACAAAGGCAATTTGCTCGGTCCCCGCGGTGAGAAGATAATCTACGAGACGAATGAAGTCAAGCTGAAGGCGCCGGTGACGCGGCCGAATTCACTGAGGGACTATCTCACATTCGAGGGCCACGCCAGCTTTTCCGGGAAGAAGCAACTGGATAAAGGCTGGTATGAGATACCAGTGTGCTATAAGGGTAACCCTGATACTGTCATCGGTCCCGACGAAATAATTCTATGGCCTGCCTTCACCGATTTGCTGGACTACGAATTGGAATACGGCATCTATATTGGCAAAGAGGGCAAAAACATCCCCAGAGCACGAGCAGATGAATACATTGCTGGCTATACTATCTTCAACGACATCAGTGCCCGTGATATCCAGTTGCAGGAGATGCTGGCAGGTGGCGTTGGGCCAGCTAAGGGCAAGGACACCTGTAGCGTCATGGGGCCCTGCCTGGTGACCCCTGAGGAGGTCGACCCTAATAACCTGCGAATGATGGCCCGTGTCAACGGTGATGTATGGTCGGATAATAACAGTGGCACGGCTTACTGGACCTGGCCTCAGATTATTGAGTTTGCTTCCATGGAGGAGACGCTATATCCCGGTGATTTCTTAGGCTCGGGGACGGTGGAGCATGGCTGTGGTATGGAACTTAACCGTTGGATTCAGTCCGGCGATATCATCGAGCTGGAGGTTGAAGGTATCGGCATCCTCAGAAACCGCGTTGGAGAGAAACCGCCGAAGCGCATGTTCACCCGTTGATATTTCTGTCTGCAAAGTGTTGTGCACGCCGCCAAGCATCGTGGATGGTCGAAATTAAATGTGATTAGAAAGGGAGAATCACTACTATGAACAAGGAATACAAAGTTCCTACCTGGGAACCGGGGGTAAAGCAGTTGGCTCCCAATATCTATGCCTATATCCAGGCAAAGGCTACCTGGTACTGGAGCAATGCCGGATTCATTGTGGGCAACGATTATGTGGTGGTCGTGGATTCGCTGGCTACGGTCGGCCTGACCCGGAAATTCAGTGACGAGATTAGAGAGATCACCGATAAGCCGATTCGCTATTTAATAAATACCCATCACCATGGAGACCATATTTATGGGAACCACGTATTTACAGAGGCTACCATAATCTCCCATGATTACTGTCGCCGTGAGGCAATAGAGCAAGGTATAAGAGACCCCGGCCTTATGAATACCATCTTCCCCGAATTCGATTTCCGGGGAATCGCGGTCACACCAGCTGATATCACCTTCGACAAGCAGCTTACCCTGTATATGGATGAGGGGGAAGTACGGCTGCTGCACTTTGGGCCCGGTCATACTGCAGGCGACATAATTGTTTACCTACCCGAGGAGGGTATCATCTTTGCCGGTGACTTCATTTTTTTGTATTCCACCCCGCTGGGCATGGAGGGGTCCTTTGATGGCTGGCTCAGGAACCTGGATGCCATGGCGAATCTGGGTGCTCAAACCTATGTCCCTGGCCATGGGCCGGTGTGCGGGGCGGAAGGACTGAATCTGTGTCGAGATTACCTGGTCTTTGTCCAACGCGAGGCCAAGAAACGGTTCGACAGAGGCATGACCGTTGACGAAGCTGCCAATGATATTGACTTGGGGCAATTCAAGCAATGGCCCAATCACGAACGCATTCTGGCCAACGTGGAACGCCTATGGCGCGAGTTCCGCGGCGAAGATCCCACCACCTCTAAGCTGGATATTGCCGAACTCTTCTTGCGGATGGACACCATGGCCAAGGCAAGAGAGTTATAATAAGGAACTGAAGTTAGGTGCGAATGAGAAATCGTCCAACCTGTTCAACATCCAACAAAAGCTTGTCTTGTTACCCAACAATACTGACAATTGTGCAATGCTATGTTCGCCCCAGAGCCAAAGACCTTCTCGAAGGCTGCCAAAGAGGGGGTGAGTGAATCGTGCCATAAGGAAAGCCTTGCGACCGGAATTCCAGGGACACCGTACCAATCAGGCCTACTACAACTCAGGTATTATGCCCCAGAATATACTGTGGCACACTCCTGTTTCAGGTTCTTGTCGGGAAAGGCTGTCAAAGTATATAACTGAACTAAACCCACCGGACAGCGGCGGCAAGATAGTTTGACAACCAGATCTAAGAGCATATAAACTACACGTGGTGGGAGCTATGACCGATGAGTATAGCCCCCCTGATGAATCGACACGGGAAATTCTCCGATCAGTGAGTGTAGAAGGACGATGACTGATGTTTACTCTGGCGATAGGCGATAAAGCACCTGATTTCAAGCTACAGGCAACCAATGGAAAAACCTACAGCCTGGATGACTTCAAGACATCCAGAACACTGGTAGTATTTTTCACCTGTAATCACTGCCCTTTCGTCATCGGCTCGGATGAGGTTACTCGTGCCACCACTCTGCGCTTCAAAGATGAGGGCGTTGCTTTCATCGGCATCAACTCCAACAGTGAAAATACCCATCAGGAAGATGATTTTAGCAATATGGTAAAACGGATGAATGAGCAAAGATTCCCGTGGGTCTATGTCCGCGATAAAAGTCAGGACGTGGCTAGGGCTTACGGCGCACTCAGGACACCGCATTTCTTTGTCTTCAACGAGGAACGAAGACTTGTCTATACAGGCCGCGGCGTTGACAATCCACGTAATACTGCCGAAATGACGACCAATGATCTAGAGAGAGCCCTGGAGGAGGTAGTAGCGGGTAAGCAGGTAAGCATACCGCTAACCAATCCGATTGGTTGTAATGTCAAGTGGGAAGGGAAAGATGAGCACTGGATGCCCCCTGAAGCATGTGATCTGGTCTAGTAATTGAGATACAAACTGAAAACACGGGGTCTGCCGACAAAGATGAAACAAAGCGGTAGACTCCTTTCTCATGTTTTCCCGGGTTTCAGTCTCACTTCAAATCAGACTAGCTTCAAGATAACCAACTCAGTACCAACACCGCAGTCTGTTCGTAATACGACGACACGTTAGATGGTAGCAGAAGCCAATTCACGTTAAGAGGTTTCATCCGGTTTGATCCGGCGGAATATCTGTCAAGAGCATCATCAACAAAGGGATCAACATTCGAGAGTCTCTCACCAGGTAACGAATCAGACTATTAAACATACCTCGGGAATGTTCAGGAGCGCCCCACGGCAAGTATACGTGGTTTACAACTGTTTGAGAGCATGATAGTCTAAACCCAGAAACGTGAAGACGAAGAATCAATCGCATGCTCCAGGCATAC
>SOKS01000049.1 GCA_004375725.1 Dehalococcoidia bacterium
TCAAGTCAATATCTGGCAACGCAGGCCGGGGTGAGCATACTCCAGCAGGGTGGCAATGCCGTTGATGCTGCCATCGCCACCGCCGCCGCCCTGAACGTGGTTGAGCCGATGATGACCGGCCTGGGTGGCGACCTCTTTGCGCTGGTATATCTTCAAAAAGGCGGGGAACTGAAAGCTCTGAACGCCAGCGGGCGAGCCCCGAATGCCGCCAGTCTGGAGAAAATGAGGCGCCTGGGCTTTTCAAAAATGCCGGAGACGGGTATTCATACCGTTACCATCCCGGGGACACTGGATGGCTGGTGCACCTTGCTTGATGCGTGTGGCACGATGAAACTGAGTCAGGTGCTGTCTCCGGCCATTGCCCTTGCCGAAAAGGGGTACCCGGTTACCGAGATAACCGCTCTCCGCTGGCAGGAAAGCCAGCCAAAGCTGGAAAAGGACGCGGCCGCTGCCCGCACTTACCTGCCCGGTGGACGGGCCCCGGAAACCGGCGAAGTATTCGTGCAGCCGGACCTGGCGAACACATTGAAAAAGATAGCGCAGGCGGGAAGGGAGGTCTTCTATAAGGGCGAAATCGCCGAGTCAATCGTGGCCTGCTCGCAGAAGCACGGTGGACTGATTACCATGAAAGACCTGAACGACCATTCGTCAACTTGGGTAAGGCCCATCAGTGCCAATTACCGCGGATATGAAGTGTTCGAATGCCCGCCGAACGGGCAGGGTCTGGTCACGCTGCTCGCTCTGAATATGCTGGAAGGCTATGATTTGAAGTCAATGGGGCACAACTCGCCGCGGTATCTGCACCTGCTGCTCGAAGCGCTGAAGCTGGCCTTTGCCGATGCCGACAGATACGTCGCCGACCCCGATTTTGTAAACATCCCTTTAAATCAGTTGCTTGACAAAGATTATGCAGAAAGCAGGCGAAGCTTGATTAACGAAAAAAGGGCCGGGCAGCAGGTAGCCGCTGGAGTTCCGGGGAGCAAGGGAGATACGGTTTATCTGGCGGCGACAGATAGAGATGGCAACAGCATCTCTCTGATAAACAGCCTGTATAACGCCTTCGGCTCCGGCGTCGTCGTTGAAGGAACGGGCATCTGCCTGCAGAACCGCGGTGCCCTGTTTTCTCTTGATAACGACCACCCCAACTGCATCGCTCCGCACAAGCGGCCGTACCATACCATTATCCCGGCCATGGTGTTACGTGATGACAGGCTGTTCCTGACCTTCGGCGTGATGGGCGGCTTCATGCAGCCGCAGGGGCAGGTACAGGTGCTGCTCAATATCATCGACTTTGGCATGGATATGCAGACCGCGCTGGACGCACCGAGATGCCGGTATATTCCGGGAAGCAGCGAATGTATCTTTGAATCGGGAATTGCTGACAGCATACTTCAGGCGCTGGCGGGAAAAGGACACCGTATTGTTCACCTGGAAGACCCCTATGGTCAGCAGTTCGGCGGCGGTCAGGTAATTATGGTGCATCCTGAAAACGGGGCGCTCATTGCTGGCTCTGACCCGCGTAAGGACGGCTGTGCCATGGGGACATGGTAGA
>SOKS01000077.1 GCA_004375725.1 Dehalococcoidia bacterium
TGTATATTTTATGACGTTTTTGCCTGTTAAATCGTCATTTGGCCCCGGAGGGCCACCTCCAAAACATCGTTGCCATGGCAATATCCTCCTTTTTTGCTATTAAATAATTAAAAAACCCCCACCCTGGAAGGGGCGGGGGCTGCTTCCGCGGTGCCACCCTTCTTGGTCATGGAAAAAAGAAAATACATGACCATCTCTTTCAGGTACGGAGGTTATTAACTATCACTCACCTCGATACCCCGGGGTCTGATAACGCTCCCCCTGCGTCAAGGCCTACTCGCTATTAAAGCTTTCGGTTTGCGGCTCCCAGGTCCATTCCGCTCCGGCGCTGGCATCGGCTCACACCTTACCCGACTCTCTGCGCCCCGCTCTGAAGCCTACTAGTCCTGTTCAAAGCCTTTGCGTAATTATTTCTGGTTAGTTTAACAGCCGGTTTTGCTTTTGTCAAGTACTGGCCCTTCTATATTGCTGCCTGATAAGGGGGTATGCTATACTGTTAAGCGATATATCTAATTCCAGACGGGAAAAGGGGGGAGAATTTGCCGGATACAACGACCATCAAACAACTCTTGGAGGCGGGGGCTCACTTTGGGCATCAGACGGGGCGGTGGCATCCCCGTATGAAGAACTACATCTTCACCAAACGCAATGGTATTCACATCATTGACCTGGAAAAGACGGCGGTTCTGCTGGATAAGGCCTGTGAATATGTTCGAGAACTGGTCGCGGGAGGCGGCACTATCCTGTTTGTCGGCACCAAGAAACAGGCCCAGGAGTCAATTGTGGAAGAGGCGCAGCGCTGTGGTATGCCGTACATTGACCAGCGCTGGCTGGGCGGGATGTTGACCAACTTCACCACCATACAGGCACGCATTGACCACCTGGTACGCCTTGAAGACCAGCAGTCGAGAGGAGAATTCGGGCGCCTGACCAAAAAGGAGATTCTAAAGATTAATGAAGAGATTGGGAAACTGAATAAACAGATGGGTGGCATCAAGGAAATGACCAATCTGCCCGGTGCCCTGTTTATCGTTGATCCGACGAAGGAAGGTATCGCACTCGCCGAGGCCAAACGAATGGGAATACCGGTGGTGGCCATCGCGGACACCAATTGTAACCCCGATTTGATAGACTATGCGATCCCGGCGAATGATGATGCCATCCGCGCCATAAAGCTGGTATGCGGCAAAATGGCCGATTCCGTTCTGGAGGGCAAAGCCGGTTTCGCCGAAGTGTCGGTGGAGGCAGCGGAGCTGGAAGGAGTGGGGGCAGCTGAAACACTGGAAACGATGGAGCCTTTGATCTTTACGCCGGAAGAGGAATAAGGAGGACCAGTTTTGGAAATATCCGTAGAGACGATTAAAGAGTTGCGAAACCAGTGTGGTGCGGGGGTTATGGAGTGCCGGGATGCCCTGCTTGAAATGGAAGGGGATTTGGAAAAGGCTCTCCAGGTTTTAAAGGGAAAAGGACTGCTCAAAGCAGCGAAAAAAGCCGACCGTGTCACCACGCAGGGGTTGATTGAAGCTTATGTTCACGCCGGAGGGCGGATAGGGTCGCTGGTTGAGGTAAACTGTGAGACCGACTTCGTGGCGCGCACCGATGAGTTCAAGGAACTGGCGCATGAACTGGCCATGCAGGTTGCCGCTCTTTCACCGCAGTATATATCCGAGGAAGAGATCCCCGAAGGAGCCGACATTGAGCCTCAGGCTGCCTGTCTGTTGCAGCAGCCTTACATCAGGGACCCCGGAAAGACCATTCGTGATGTAATCGTCGAAGTCATTGCCAAGGTAGGTGAAAATATCCGGGTAAGCCGCTTCTCCAGATTTGAATTAGGCGTCAAGGACTAGGGAAATGGCCGAGACCAAGTATAAGCGAGTACTCCTCAAGCTCAGTGGTGAGTCTTTTGCCGGAGGCAATAAGTTCGGCATTGATATCGCCACTCTTACCAAGGTAGCCAAACAGATCAAGAACGTGGTGGAAACGGGAGTGGCGGTGGCTATCGTCGTCGGTGGGGGTAACATCTGGCGTGGTGATGAGGCCGAGGCAAACGGCATCGACCGTGTAACCGCGGACTATGCCGGAATGCTGGCCACCGTCATCAATGCCCTGGCCCTCCAGGACACGCTGGAGAAAGCGGGCGTCCACACACGGACGCAGTCGGCGATTGGCATTAATCAGGTAGCCGAACCATATATCAGACGTCGCGCCGTCCGACATCTGGAAAAAGGCAGGGTGGTCATCTTTGCCGGCGGTACCGGGAACCCCTATATGACCACGGATACTGCAGCAGCGCTGCGGGCAATCGAGATCAATGCTGAAGTCCTGCTCATGTCCAAGAACAAAGTAGATGGCGTTTACAGTGCTGACCCAATTAAAAACCCGGATGCGAAAAAGTTCGATCGCCTCACCTATCTGGAGGCACTGAACCTCAGGCTTGAGGTGATGGACGCCACCGCCCTCTCCCTTTGTCTGGAGAATAAACTGCCCATCATTGTGTTTGACCTTCAGGCACCCCACAGCATGGAAAGAGCGGTCAGTGGTGAACCGATTGGCACCCTGGTATCAGGCGAGTAGAGGAACATGGTTAGTGATGCGTTGCAAAACATAGAAGGAAGGATGCGGGCGTCTGTCAGTGGTCTGCGAAAAGATCTGACGACACTGCGCACCGGCCGTGCCACGCCGGCACTGGTCGAGCATATCCGGGTGGACTACGCTGGCGTGCCCACGCCCATACATCAGATTGCCGGTATTTCCGTGCCTGAGGCAAGCCTCCTTATCATCCAACCCTGGGACAAGAGCAGTATTCGTGAGATTGAGAAAGCCATCCTGAAGTCTGATCTCGGTTTCAATCCGACCAATGATGGCAATGTGATCAGAATAAGCATCCCGCCACTTTCCGAAGAAAGGCGGCAGGAGCTGACCCGGGTGGTGCGGAAAAGAATTGAAGAGAGAAAGATAGTGGTGCGTAATCTGAGGCATGAGGTTATGAATGACCTGAAGACCATGGAGAAGAATAAAGAAATGTCTGAGGATGAGCATAAAAGAGCCCTCAGCCAACTGCAGAAGCTCACCGATGCTTTTATTGCCGAAATTGACCAGACCGGACGGGACAAGGAAAAGGAGCTTCTGGAAGCATAGGCCCCAGAGTATGCCGATAATACCGGGGGAGAATCGGGAGCGATGAAGTCACTCAAGCAGCAGGTAAAACGATTGCCAGTTCATGTTGCCATTGTACCTGACGGGAATGGGCGCTGGGCGGAGAAACGCGGGCTGCCCAGGCTTGCCGGGCATCAGGCTGGCGTGAAGAAGATGCGCGCCCTGACAGAGTATCTCAATGACCTGAAGATAAAGTACGTTACCCTCTACGGATTTTCCACCGAGAACTGGGGCCGTCCCGGGGATGAGATAGAGGGGTTATTCCGTATCCTGAAGGAGAGGATTGACCAGGATATCCCCAAGCTACACAAGAAGGGCATCAGGGTTCGCCATCTCGGGCGGCTTGGAGAACTGCCTGACTGGCTGCAGAGCTCAATCCGGCATGCCGTGGAACACACCAAGGATAATACGGGGTTGACGCTGAGTCTGGCCTTCAACTACGGCGGGCATGTTGAGATAATTGATGCGATTCGCCGCATCATCGCTGAAGGCATCCCGCCGGAAAAGATAGACGAGAAACTGTTCAGTGACTATCTGTATACCGCCGGTATGCCGTATGTAGACCTTTTAATCCGGACCGGCGATGAATGGCGCCTCAGCAACTTTTTGCTGTGGCAGACTGCCTACAGCGAATATTACTTCACCGATGTTCTCTGGCCCGACTTTAACAAAGAGGACATGGACAAGGCGTTGATTGCCTACAGTCAGCGGGAACGGCGCTTCGGCGCGCTGTAATATAAGGCATGCTCAAAAAAAGGGTTGTAACCGCACTATGGGGTATTCCTCTCCTTATTGCTGTCGTCTGGTTTGATAGACCTCTGCCCTGGTTCACCGTCTTCATTGCCATCTGGGGGCTGCTGGCCGCTTACGAATTTTACCGACTGGTGGGCGTTTCCGGTATCTATTCGCTGACTGTCTTCGGGCTGCTCTTCACGCTTCTGATCATAGTGAGCCCGCACTGCCCGTCCCCGCTTGCCGCTCCGCTGCTGGTGACGCTGGCCGTCGTAATGCCGCTCATCTGGCTGGTGCTGCGCCAGCGCGTCGATGGCGCTTTTACCGGCTGGGCATGGATGGTGGCGGGGTTTCTCTACGTGGGCTGGATGCTTAGTTTCCTGGTAGATTTGCGGCTTGAAGCCGGACGGAACTGGGTGTTTTTCGCCCTTTTTACCACCTTCGGCTCCGATACTATCGCATACCTCGTCGGTCGGGTGCTGGGCAGACACCGCCTCGCCCCTCAGATAAGCCCGCATAAGTCCTGGGAGGGAACGATTGGAGGACTGCTGGGCGCAGTGGCGATGAGCCTGCTATTTACGCTGTCAACACCGTTCCAGGTAACACTGAGCATCGGGCAGGGAGTAGTGCTGGCTCTGCTGGTGAGCATTTTCGGACAGATTGGCGATTTAGCGGAGTCGTTGCTCAAACGCAACACGGGCGTGAAAGAGTCGGGCGCTTCAATTCCGGGGCATGGCGGTTTTCTCGACCGGATGGACAGCGTTGTCTTCGCCGGCGTTACCGTATATTTATACTATACTTTTATTGTTCTGTAGTTGGTCTCATTAGATTTTCTTTTCTACCTCACCCCCTCTTAAACACCTCGATTACTGCTCTTTTTGGAAGTAACAGTGCTATAATGACCATCATGAAAAAGCTCGAATTCGGTGCCAAAAAGCTAGGCATTGAGCTTACCTCTCAGCAGCTGGAGCAATTCCAGGTCTACTATCAGGAGCTCGTCAACTGGAACCGTCGGCTGAACCTGACGGCAATCACCGATTACGAAGAGGTGCAGGTCAAGCACTTTCTCGATTCACTTACCGTGGCCCTGGCATTGAGGCAGCCACCGTTTAAGGGAATGAAGCTTATTGATGTCGGCACGGGGGCGGGCATACCGGGGATTCCGTTGAAACTACTCTTACCTGATACGAATCTTGTACTTCTTGACGCTACGAAGAAGAAAGCGAACTTTCTAGAGCATATCGTACACAAGCTAGGCCTGAAAGATGTGGCGGTGGTGGTGGGGCGGGCGGAAGAGATCGCTCACCGCCCCGAATACCGGCAGCAATTTGATCTGGTTCTATCCCGGGCGGTGGCGAATTTACCAGCGCTGGTGGAGCTGACCCTTCCCTTTTGCGCCATCGGCGGCAGGTTCATCGCTCAGAAGAAGGGGGATATGGGGGAAGAAGTGCCGGCGGCACAGCGGGCGATTTCCCTCATGGGTGGCAAGCTGACCGATGTGAAACGAATCGACCTGCCTGAGTTCGCCGATGAGCGCTGGCTGGTGGTCATTGACAAGGTCGAGAATACCCCACCGCAGTATCCCCGCCGCCC
>SOKS01000009.1 GCA_004375725.1 Dehalococcoidia bacterium
CATTGATATTGTCCGATAGCTGGCTGGACGGTGACACGCCATTGGCCAGCGACCATAACGCATCTTCCACGCCGGCCTCGGCAGCATAGGTCCCTTTTATACCTTCTTCCAGCATGCGACTGTTTTTAACGCTGGAGAAGGTAAGATTGAGGCTCGGCACGATAGTTAGCCCACCGATAACCAATAAGGCCAGCGTTATCGGTAAAGCCTGCCCCAGTTCTCCTTTTAAGATTAATCGCCAAATCTTCCGCATTGGTTTTCCATCCATTAAATATTTGGTCGGTGTTTAATCCGGTATTCTCTCGTCTCCATAGCATTCTTAACGAGGGAAGTCAGCTGCAAGGTCAGTACTGGTGCCTGGTAGCTGGCCTGGCTGGTATCATCGGGGTCACCGGGGTCATAGTAGATATGGTCCGCGATAAGAGTTTGATGATTTACCCCGGCGCTGCTCCAGTGAGTCCGTTTCAGCTTGCCTGTGCCATCGGTTAAATCTTCAAAGAAATAGGTTGAGGTATGAAATATCTCTTCGTCATTATCATCCCACTCTCTCCAGTTGAAGACGAGGAAATCCGGTGGTGTCAAATTATCTGTGTCTACACTCTGTGCCATTCTGGCATCCCGGCAGATCCAGTATCCCGCATTCTGCACCTGGCGTACTGCGTTTATATGGGTATTGTTGGCCTCGGTACCCTTTAAAATCTGGAAGATGGCGATGGATGCCGCGCCACTCACCAGCACCATAATGGTGACCGCTATAATTAATTCAATAAATGTGTACCCTTTCTCGCTGCGTTTCATCGGTCGACCTTATAGCCTTCCAGATTAAACAGGTTTTCGCCGGAGCGCTGGATGGTTACGGTGATTTTCTGGATGCCATCGTCCGGTGTATGTAGCGGCTCGGCAAAGACAGTGGCCGAATATTGTAAATAGTCCCTGCCATCGGGAACCGGGGCTGCTGAATACGAGGTGGCATTGTATGAGTAGCTGGCGTTTTTCACCCATTCCATCTGGCTCTGGGCAAGGCTCTCGGCGGTGGAGCGCTTATCGGTTAAGAAAACGGATTTGGAAGTTGTGGTCAGGCCATTGAGGAAGGAGACGGAGACAACACCGATGATGACCAGGGCAATAACCGTTTCCAGAAGGGTTATCCCTGCCTCCCGGCGGGTAAAACGTTTCATTATCTGCCAGAATCTCATCATCAATTCCCCATTAAGCATTAAAATCCCTGTCCGTAGATGGAATACATGGCTGAAACCAGGGATAGGGCAAGGGCACCGATGACGAGACCGATAGCCAGTGTCATCACCGGTTGAATCAGTGCGATTATAGAGCGGGTCTTGTCCTCGGCTTCCGCTTCGTAGCTTCGGGCGACCGCCTGTAAAGTAGCATCAAGGTTACCCGTTTCCTCGCCGACCCTGACCATCTGCACCATCATGGGCAGGAAGAGCTTATTTTTACTCATAGGCCGAGATATGCCTTCGCCCTTGATCATATCCTGCTGGACATCAGCCAGCGCTTTGGATAATGCCTGGTTCCGGCTGCCCTGGATGAGCAGAGGGAGGATTTCGGTCAGGGGCAGCCCGGTGCGGAATAACAGTGACATGCTCCGGCAGAGACGTGAGAGCTCAATCAGGAGGCAAGTGCGCCCGAGCAACGGCAGGCGCAGGATGAGTTTATCCCATTTGGCCCGGCCGTTTGGCGTTTTGATATAGGCATAAGCCAGGCCGAGAACGGCCAGCGTGCCCAGCATGAGGTAGGCCCAGTACTCCTTCAGCTTTCCGGAAAGGTCAATGAGCAACTTGGCTGATGCCGGCAGCTCAACGCCCAGTGAGCTGTACAGGCTGCCAAAGCTGGGCAGGACAAAGGTCACCAGAACGGCGATAACGAAGACCGTAACCACAGCGGTAATCACCGGATACATCAGTGCGCCCCTGGTCTCCTTGGCGGTGGTGACCTCCTTCTCCATGTAATCAGCTACCTGCCTGAGCACCGTTTCGAGGTCTCCGCTCTGCTCACCAACGCCTATCAGCCGGCAGTAGATGGAGGAAAAGACATGGGGATGCTTGCCCAGCGCCTTGGACAGCTGATGACCGGCGCGCAGGTCTGCGATTACATCGCCCAGAACCTTCTTCTGTGCGCGATTTGCGGCCTGTTCCTGTAGCAGCTCCAGTGAGGCCACAATATCTATGCCGGACTCCAACAGCATGGCCATCTGCCGGTACATCAGTATGACCTCTTCCGGCTTAACCCGGAACAGGCCGGCCGTCAGCTTTTCGACGTTCAGAAAGGGAATATATGGCCGGAGGTTGATTGTCTGATAACCGGCATAGCCAAGCAGGTCATTGGCCGCTTCTTCGTTTACCGCCGGAAGCTTGCCCTTGACTATCTCTCCCTTTTCATTATAGGCAATGTACTGAAAAACCATCAGACTCTTTCCAGAGGCATCTCTCCTCTACCCTGGCTGTGATGTAATCTGAATTAGGCTTGATGTCAGTCTGCGGAGTATGCGTTGCGGAGAACTTCAGCGGGGGTGGTGAAATTTTCCTTGACCTTTAACATCCCATCTTTGGCTAAGGGAATCATCCCCTCTTTAACCGCCTGATTTCTGAGTTCGGTTGCCGGGGCGTCTTTGAGCAGCATCATCCGTATTTCATCGCTTACCTGTAAAATCTCGAATAGCCCGGACCTGCCGTGATAGCCGGTATTGGAACAGGACTTGCAACCTTTACCGCAGAGAAACTCCGCTCGTTTTTCTCCCATTTCGTTCTCGTAGTTCATCTGCTCCACGAATGGAATTGTAGTCATCTGTGCACAATCGGGGCAGACCCTGCGCACCATCCGTTGCGCAACCACGCCGATGAGCGCCGAGGCGATCAGGAAAGGCTCGATACCAAGGTCGAGGAGGCGGAAAACCACCCCCACGGCGTCATTGGCGTGTATTGAAGACAGTACCAGGTGTCCGGTAAGCGCTGACTGTATGGCGATGCGGGCCGTTTCGGCATCGCGTATCTCGCCGACCAGGATAACGTCCGGGTCAAGGCGCAGTATGGACCTGAGCCCGCTGGCAAAGGTAAGGCCAGCGCGGGGATTAACCTGAATCTGATTGATGTCTTGGAACCGGTATTCCACCGGGTCTTCGATGGTAATAATGTTTCTTCCGGCGCAGTCAAGGCAGTTCACCGAAGCGTAAAGGGTGGTGGTTTTACCGGCGCCGGTGGGGCCGCTGACCAGAAGCATGCCGTAAGGGACCTTGAGCATCTCTTCATACGTGGCCAGGCTCTGGGGTAGAAAACCCAGGTCGGACAGGGTCATGACGGCCCTGGATTTATCCAGAAGGCGTAATGCCGCTATCTCGCCGTAGACGGTGGATACCGTGCCGACGCGGATATCTATTGCCTGTCCGCCTCTGGTGCGTACCGAGAACTGGCCGTCCTGCGGGCGGTGATGGTCGGCGATATTCATCTTGGCCAGAATTTTGATTCGTGAGATGAGCGACGTGGCTGTTGACAGAGGGAGGGAAAGCATACTGTGAAGCGTGCCGTCGATGCGATAGCGTACCAGCAATTTATCTTCCTGGGGCTGAAGGTGTATATCGGAGGCGCGCGCCTTAACCGCTTCATCGATGATAAGGGTAAGCGCCTTGGCCACCGGGGCATCGGTAATCGTGTCCAGCTTTACTTGAGGCTCGGCTTCTTCCGTGTCCAGCGAGAGGCTTGAAATTTGCTTTTCTATTTCCTCGTATGACTGGTAGTTGAAATCTATGGCCTCCTGGACCTCTGCGGCACTGGCCTTCATCGGTACGATGTGCATCTGGCTCTGGGCGGCCAGCGCCTCCAGTGCGATGATATCGGAGGGGTTGGCCATGGCTACATGAAGCACATTGCCGCTTATTTCCAGGGGAATGGCAGCGTGTTTCCTTGCCTGAGCCTCGGGGATAAGATGCAGCGCTTCGGGCTGAATAAGGTGCTTACGCAGCCTGGTTCTAGGCGTCTCAATTCGCGTTTCTTCAACATTCACGTCAGGCATCAGATGTTACTTCTCCCGTCTGTCCATATTAAGCACGCTTACAAAGCTATCTTATCCAGCCAGGCGTCAATTGACAATAGCTCTTTGGTCATGGGTAATAAGCGTTACTCTCCTCGTGTTTGCTTTGTGTCCTTTCCTGGGTAAAGATAAAGCTGCGAGGCTGAATAAAGGGTAAAAAGCGGGGAAGAATTTATTAAGAAATTCTAAAATTCAGATCTCAATGTGGTTCATTTTGGATTGGGAACTGGTAAAAAAAGGAGAGAGGCATTGCCTCTCTCCTTTTTCTCGTCTTTTATTGAGAACCAGGTTATCGGTTAGCCGGCGACCTTGTGGTTGGCCAGCTTCTCCAGTGCCAGTACCAGGGCGGAATGGTCGAGGTCACTATCGCCCTGAGCAGTGAGGGCGTTGAACAGTTCCTGGGCTACGGCAGCACCGGGCAGGCTCATTCCGAGGCTGCGCGCTCCCTGCAGAGCATTGTTCAGGTCTTTTTGCTGGTGGCGGATACGGAAGCCAGGCTGGAAAGTTCGCTCAATTATGCGCTTTCCGTGCAGGTCGAGGATGCGACTCTGGGCGAAGCCACCAAGCAGCGCTTCCCTCACTTTGCTCGGGTCGGCGCCCGCCTTGGAGGCGAAGAGAAGGGCTTCACTGATGGCCATGATGGTCTCACCGACCACAATCTGGTTGGACACCTTGCAGGTCTGACCGTCACCGTTGCCGCCGATGTAGACGATGTTCTTGCCCATAAGCTCGAAGTAGGGCTTAATCTTTTCAAATATTGCTGGCTTGCCGCCGACCATGATGGAGAGGGTGGCATTCTGCGCACCCACCTGCCCGCCGGAAACCGGGGCATCCAGCATCTCCACGCCCTTTTCCGCCAGCTTCTTGGCGAACTCCTTGGTGGCAATCGGGGAAATGGAGCTCATATCGACGACAATCGAGCCTTTCTTAACGCCTTCGATGACGCTGTTTTTGCCGAAGAGAGCGGCTTCCACATCCGGGGTATCCGGCACCATGGAAAAGATGATGTCTGATTTCTCGGCCACCTCCTTGCAGCTGCCACAGGCGATAGCTCCCTTGGCTGCCAGCTCTTTGACCGGGGCCTCAACCACATCGTAGATGTGGATTGTGTTGCCCGCCTCCATCAGGTGCTCGGCCATCGGCTTGCCCATTATGCCCACGCCAATGAATCCAAGATTTGCCATTATGTCTTTCCTCCTTTGTTTAGAATTTTATTTAAAGATAAGGTTTTACCCATCCCAGGCCGTCTTCAGTGGCACCGGCCGGCTTGTATTCGCAGCCTATCCAACCGGTGTAGCCTGACTCATCGATGAACTTGAATAAATTGGTGAAATTAATCTCGCCGGTGCCCGGTTCATGTCGTCCCGGGTTGTCGGCGAGCTGAATGTGGCCAATGCGACCCACGTTCT
>SOKS01000022.1 GCA_004375725.1 Dehalococcoidia bacterium
TGAAAACCGCCGGCGGAACCTGCGGCTGGCTTCCCGCAGTGCCGACTCCGTGTCCACCTCCAGCCAGCGCGCGATGTTGACCAGAGTAAAGAGCAGGTCGCCAAACTCGTGCTCCTTTTCCTGCTGGCTGTCCGCTCCTTTCAGCTCACCAATTTCCTCGGCCAGCTTGTCCATGATGCCCTCAATGTTCTCCCAGTCAAAGCCGGTGTGCGCGGCCCGGTCCTGGATTTCCTGGCTGTAGCTCAGGGCCGGCAGCTTCTTCGGGACATTATCCAGCAGTGAGGCTTTCTCTCCCTTCTCCTTTTGTTTCAGCGCCTGCCAGCTGACCAGCGCTTCGCCGGCATCCTTCACCTTTACCGAGCCGAAGACGTGGGGGTGACGCTGAATGAGCTTGCGATTAATACCCTCTATCACATTACTAATCTGGAATTCGCCCGATTCCGCGGCCATCTGCGCGTGGAAGACTATCTGCATCAGCAGGTCACCCAGCTCCTCGGTAAGCCTCCGGCTATGCTTCTCATCGAGTGCCTCCAGAACCTCGTAGCATTCCTCAAGCAGGGCTTCACGCAGCGATTCATGAGTCTGTTCCCGATCCCAGGGACAGCCTCCTGGCCCTCGCAGCCGGGCGATAATCTGTACCAGCGTCTCGAATTTATCAAGGTTTTCTTCCGAAAACAATATTGCCTCCTTGCCTAGCTCGGCAGTACCTTGCCAGCTAACTGCCGCTGCCCTCTCAGGAAATCAACGGCGGGCATGGCCCGTTTGCCCTGGAGCTGCACTTTGATTACACCCAGAATACCATACCCTGTGCTGACGCCGAAGGCTGTTTCCTCCCGGTTCAATACCACCACCTCACCCGCCCGGTGCTCGCCTTCCCCTGGCAAGGCCACGGCCTCAATGATTTCAAGTCGTCTGCCGCCCCAGCGGGTATAAGCTCCCGGCCAGGGCTGGTAGGCGCGAACGCGCCGCCAGATGTCGTCTGCCGAAAGGCGCCAGTCAATCTCGCCCTCCTCCTTTTTAATCGCGGCAGAATAGGTGGCGTCGGCCTCGTTCTGGGGTCGGGGCGTGGTTTCGCCGGCGGTCCAGCGCTGAAGCACGTCGGGAAGCATCTGTGCCGCCATTTCGGAGAGCTTGCCTGCCAGCGAGCCTGTCGTATCCTGCGGCGAAATGGCCATTTTTTCCTGAGCGAGGATTGGTCCGGTATCCAGGCCGCTGTCCATCAGCATGATGGTAACGCCGGTAACCGCGTCCCCGGCGAGTATCGCGGCCGCCACTGGAGAAGCCCCTCTATGCCTGGGCAGCAGTGAAGGATGAATATTCAGGCATCCATAGCGTGGAATGTCCAGAACCGGCCGGGGCAATATCTGCCCGTAGGCCGCCACCATGACCACATCCGGCTGAAAACCGGCGAGCTGCGCCACTTCCCGGCTCTCTTTTAAACTGCCCGGCTGAACCACCGGCAAACCCAGACTCAACGCCGCCATTTTCACCGGCGACATTAGCAAAGAGCGACCCCTCCCGCCCGGTTTATCAGGCTGAGTATAAACCGCCAACACCGGGTAGTGCTCCCGAACCAGCTTCTCAAGCGGGGGGACAGCGAATTCCGGGGTGCCCATGAAAAGCACGCGCAAATCAGTTTTCATCGTGTAAAATTGTAACATTGTTAATTTTTTACAACAACTTTTTATTTTGTATTTATGGTTGCAAAATCAAGCAAAAAACAGAGGTTGATAAACTTGGTAAGGCAAGCAAGGGTTAGAAAATGCCCAGCGTTTACCCGCAAAACCCTTGCCAGAAGAAAGGCGCGGTAGTATTCTATTAATCGTTGTTTTTATTTATTTATTAATCTTCCGGTAAGCAACTACCCCGATAAAAACTTCTAGCATCTTTTTTGATGAGGGGTATTTTTTTGCCTGAAAAAGGAGGGTTCGAATCCCGACTTTGAGGATTAAAAATATATAGATTATATTTAGAGGATGTTCGGAATTAGCTAATGGAAATCAGGTCAGCACGAGAGATTTGGGACGCAGCTCTGGGTGAATTGCAGGTCCAGATAAGCAGGTCTAATTACCGAACCTGGCTGGAAAAAACGGCGGGCCTGGAGTACCAGAACGACCACTTTGTCGTCAGCGTACCCAATACTTTTATCGCCGAATATCTGGACAGGAACCAGCGTTCTCTGATTGAAAAGACGCTTATTCACCTCACCTCTTCTCCGGAGATCCAGGTCGCTTTTCAGGTCAACGGCAGATACCACAACTCATCAAACGGGCACACCGAGGACCCGGGTCTTCTCCCTCCAGCGCTGCCGGGCGCCACCCAGTTTAATTCCAAATACGTTTTTGATAGCTTTATTGTCGGCGACAGCAATCGACTCGCCTATGCGGCCGCCCAGAGCGTCGCCACGAACCCGGGTAGAATTTATAATCCGCTCTATATTTACGGGGGTGTGGGGCTGGGTAAAACACACCTGCTGCATGCCATTGCCCATTTAGCGCGGTCCAGGCATATCCAGGTCATTTACATCAGCGCCGAGCAGTTTACCAATGAATTCGTCAGCGCAGTTCGCCAGAAAAAGATGGAGGCTTTTAACCTTAGATATCGCCAGGCCGGCATGCTTCTAATTGATGACATCCATTTCATCAGCGGTAAGAAGCAGACCGAGGAGAGCTTTTTTCATACCTTTAATGCCCTCCACGATGCCAACCGACAGATTGTGATCACCGGTGACCTGCCCCCCAAAGCAATTACACTCCTGGACAAAAGGCTACGCTCTCGCTTCGAGTGGGGGCTGGTGGCTGACATTCAGCCGCCGGACCTGGAGACCCGCCAGGCCATTTTACAGGCAAAGGCCAGACAGAAAGAGATAAATATCACCAGAGATGTGCTTGAATTCATCGCCGGTCAGGGACAGCAGAATATCAGAGAGCTGGAAGGATTATTGAACCGGGTGACCGCTTTCGCCCAGCTGTTCAATTCGCCACCGACCCTTGAGCTGGCGACACATTCCATTGCCAATATAGGCAGCAGAGAGAGCGAGATTGATTCCGGCACGCCCGGCCTGATAATTAATGCCGTTACGCACAGCTTCAACCTGAAGCCGGGGGACCTGAAGAGCAGCCAGAGAGATAAAGAAACGTCTCTGGCGCGACGTTTCGCCATGTATCTTCTTCGGCAGGAGAACGGCTGCTCGCTGGCTCAGGTTGGTGCCCTGCTTGGTAATAGGGATCCATCTTCCGTGACCAATGCCTGTAAGAAGCTATCCGCCGAGTTAAACAATAATAAATCATTAAAGCGCAGGCTGGTCGAAATCCAAAAAATAATCAAATCTGGAACAAAACATCTAACCCCCTGAAACCTTTTTCACTTAATTTCCTGCTATTAGCACTTTCCCGATTTTTAAAACTTTCCCAGAACTTTTCTTATATTTGATGGTTTTTTGATAGTTCTGCCGGTTATCTTTACCCGGAACATGAACGTGGGAAAATGGTTATATCAAAATTATATAAAGGCTATTATTACCATTACTATTATATTCTCAGGTATTATATGAAGTAGTATATATAATTATAATGATAATAGACGATTTTAAGATTGGTATTAAAAAGTATGATTGACAGAGTGGAAATACTGGTGAAAGCCGGTGATGGTGGGAATGGGGCAATCAGCTTCAGGCGGGAAAAGTTTGTTCCCTACGGCGGTCCGGATGGTGGCGATGGGGGGAATGGAGGCAACGTCATTATCAAAGCGGACCCGGCGGTCACCAGCCTGAGAAAATACCAATACCGTAAGTTATATCGCGCCGGTGTTGGGCAGCAGGGTGGTGGCGGGAGAAAACACGGGCGGAATGGCAACGATATGATACTGCCGGTACCTCCTGGAACACTGGTAACCAATAAAACGACGCTGCCAGACAGTGAATTGATTTTTGACCTGAAGGAGGCCGGCGAACAGGCGGTGGTAGCCGGAGGAGGGAGAGGCGGCAAGGGCAACGTACATTTTGCCTCCTCCACCCAGCAAGCTCCCCGCATCGCCCAGCGAGGGGAACCCGGTGAGGAAGGCGCCATAATACTGGAAATGAGGCTCATTGCTGACGTTGGCATCATTGGTTATCCCAACGCTGGCAAGTCGACATTGCTGGCGAAGGCTTCCGCAGCCAGGCCCAAAATCGCCAGCTATCCTTTCACGACGTTAGAACCGATTCTGGGAGCGGTAGAGGTCGGGAGGCAAGACTTTATCCTGGCCGAGATACCGGGATTGATTGAGGATGCCCACCTCGGGCGCGGTCTCGGGCATGAATTTCTCCGTCACAGCCTGCGCACCAAATTGCTGCTCCACCTCATTGAAGGCAGCCATGAATCCCCGGTGGAAGATATGATAAAGGTAAACAATGAGCTTGCCCTCTATGACTCGGCACTGGCGCAAAAACCGCAACTGGTGGCGGTGAATAAAGTTGATCTGCCGCAGGTAGCCGCCAGGCAGCCGGAGGTAGCGGAATCATTCCGGCAGGCAGGAATCGAGGTATTTTTCGTGTCGGCAGCGACGGGGCAGGGCATAAACGAGTTGATGGCAGCCGTGGCCGAGAAGTTGAGACAGGTAGAAAAGAGCCAGCCGGCACTCGAGGAGGGGCCGAGGAAGGTTTTCCGCCCCCAGCCTAGAGACAGGGGCACAAGGGTAAGCAAAGAAGGTGAAACCTTTGTCATTCAGGCACCCGAACTGGAACGCATTGTGGCGATGAGGGGGGTTACCGAGAGTGAGTTGAGCGCTCAACTCAGGCGTCTGCTTTCCAGGGCCGGTATCGCCAGGGAACTGGAGAAAGCCGGTATAAAAGCGGGTGACCGAGTACGCTGTGGAACTGTAGAATGGGAATGGTGATTTAATGAACGTTGGTATTCTGGGGGGCACGTTTGACCCGGTTCACAGCGGGCACCTTATCCTGGCCGAGGTGGCCAGAGAGCAGCTCAATTTGAACGAGGTACTTTTCATCCCGGCCGGCCAGCCCTGGCTCAAAGTGGAGCGGACCATCACGCCGGCCGAACACCGACTGCGGATGCTGCGGCTGGCGCTGGACGATACGCCCTACTTCAGAACCTCTGAGATGGAAATTAAGCGGTCGGGACCAACCTACACGATAGATACCATTAAGGCGCTGAAAAAGCGCCTCTCAGCTGAGGACGAGTTGTTCTTTATTTTAGGGCAGGACAATCTGATGCAGCTCCCGCAGTGGCATGATGCTCCAGAGCTCATCAAGCTCTGTTACCTGGTGGCGGCGCCGAGGCCGGGCGTGAAGAAACCGGATTTGAAAGCGCTGGAAGCGGAAATTCCGGGTATCAGGCAGCGGGTCATGCTCATGAAGGAGCCACTGGTTGATATCAGCGCCACGGACATCAGAGAACGCGTGGCCAGAGGCCTCTCGGTGCGCCACCTTGTCCCCGAGCCGGT
>SOKS01000096.1 GCA_004375725.1 Dehalococcoidia bacterium
AGGTGATACACTATTAGCCGAATATGAACTTTACCGTTACTCGGGAGAGTTTCGACCGCCTCACTTCATACTGGAATGAATCTAGCTTCGGCTTGAAGTGGGGTTCAGTTTTTATCTTACCGTCATGGCTGGAAACCTGGTGGCACACATTTCAGCCAGAGACGGAATTGTATCTGACGGCGGTGCGGGATAAGTCAGATATTATCGGCATCGCGCCGCTCCACCTCAAAGATGGGGAAGCCCGCTTTGTGGGTAGCCCTGACGTCTGTGATTACCAGGACTTCATCATCGTGCCTGGCCGGGAAACTGAATTCTACGAGGTATTGCTTGATGACCTGGCCCGGCAAGGTGTCAATCAGCTCGACCTGAATGCAGTAAGGCCGGACTCAAGTGTGATGACGAGTCTGGTAAACGTGGTCGAGAATCGTGGTGGTGTTGTAAACCGCCGGGAAGAGGATGTGACCGTGGAGATGGACCTGCCCGGCGATTGGGAGAAATACCTTGACAGCCTGGATAAGAAACAGCGCCACGAGGTAAGACGCAAGCTGAGAAGGCTGTGGGGAGCCGGAGACGTGCACTATCATTGTCAGGAAGTCAGCCTGGAGGACGTTGGTGACCTGACCGATACCTTCTTGAAACTCTTTTCCCTGAGCCGTGAAGAGAAGGCGGATTTCATGACAGCGCAGATGCAGGTGTTTTTCCGGTCACTGGCCGAGGCCATGGCGAAGATAAAACTGCTGCGATATGGTATCCTTGAAGTGGAATCGCATCCCGCGGCCATGATAATGGGCTTTGAATACGACCAGGCGATGTACCTGTATAACAGTGCCTACGACCCCCGGTACAATTCCTTGAGTGCTGGCCTGCTTTCCAAGGTGCTCTGCATCAAGGAGAGCATTGAACGGGGCAGAAAGAAATGGGACTTCCTCAAGGGGGCCGAGAGATACAAGTATCAGCTGGGGGGTGGTGAAATCAGATTGTACCGTTGCCGGATAACGATTAAATGAGGGCACCAGGAGAGGCCTATTTTGCCAGGTGATAAACCGCTCAGGATTGCCATGCTCAGTGCACATAGCTGTCCGGTGGGCAAGCTGGGCACCAAAGACACCGGTGGTATGAGTGTCTACGTCCTGGAACTGGCGCGTGAGCTGGGCAAACTGGGGCATCGGGTCGATGTATATACCCGAGTCCACGACCCTAATGACAGGATAATATATGAACTGGGACAGAATGCTCGCCTCATTCATCTCAGGGCAGGCGAAGATGAGGAAATACATAAGCTGGCGGTATATCCCCACCTCCCTGATTTTGCCTTGCGTCTTGAGGATTTCCGAAGCCGTAATCGCCGGCACTATGACCTGATATACAGTCACTACTGGTTGTCGGCCTGGGTGGGAAGACGTCTGCAGAAATGGTGGCGAGTGCCTCACATGGTCATGTTCCATACTCTCGGTGCGGTAAAGAATGCGGTGGGTGTGGGGGCAAGGGAGCCTGAACTCCGCATCAAAACAGAACGGTCCGTGGTCAGCAGTTGCCAGCGCGTTATCGCGGCTACTGAAAAAGAAAAAGAAGACCTGATACGGCACTACGGTGCCTCAGCGGAAAGAGTCAGTGTCATCCCCTGCGGCGTAAATCTGAATATGTTCAAACCGGTAGAGAAAAGGTCGGCTCGAAAACAGCTTGGGCTAAACGGTGATAAGACCATCATATTTGTCGGGCGCATTGAACCGCTCAAGGGCATTGACCGGCTGATGATAGCCATGTCTCACCTTCGGAACGGTTACCGGCTGCGACTTCTGATAATTGGTGGTGGGGAGAACAGTCGGCATGAAATTGAGCGATTGAGGAAGCTGGCAGGGGAACTCCAGATAGGGAACTCCATTGACTTTATGGGATTGATAAAGCAGTCTGATTTGCCGCTCTTTTACAGTGCCGCCGATGTCTGTGTTGTTCCGTCATATTATGAAAGCTTCGGTCTGGTGGCGCTGGAATCACTTGCCTGCGGCACGCCGGTGGTGGCGACGAGGGTGGGTGGTGCGGAGAGCATTATCAGGCACGGTGAAACCGGGTATCTGGTGGCGGACAATGACCCTCGAAGCCTGGCGGATAATATAATGCTGGCACTTTCCCGGTCGGATAATGCCGCGCATCTGGCAACGATGGCACGGGCCTCACTGGCGCCGTTTAGCTGGCCGAATATCGCCGGGACCGTAGCCCGCGAATGTAGTGACCTGCTGACGAATGGCACGACTGACTAGTCAACCTGCTTTTCATACCAGAGGCTGCGTGCCTGTACCTCAAAACCGGCGGCTCTGTATAGCGAGCAGGCGGGCTGGTTCTCACTGTCCACCGTTAACTCCACGACCCTGACCCCTTTATCTTTAAGGTAGGACAGTCCCGCCTCTAGCGTCAGCTTACCGATGCCTTTATCCCGGTAATCAGGGTCGACACCAAGCATGAGGATGCGCCCCTTTTCCCCACCTGTTTTCGTGTTCTTCTCACCGTTTATTTTCGTCCAGCAGTAGCCGGCGGGTCGCTCACCATCATAAGCGAGGACAACATCTTCTGCCGAGGCATTGCTCAGGCTTAAAGAATAGGCGATTTCTTCTGGCGTATTCGGGTTGAAGCCCCAGGTGTCGGCAAAGCAGCGATTCTGGACCTCGGCCAGCATCCCTTCCTCTCCGCGCTGCAGGTGACGCAGGACAAATTCCTTGCTGGACGTATCCGATGGCTTCAGGTTGCTAAGAGGCAGGCTCATTTCGAGGAATTGCCTGACCACGCTGAAGCCAAGTCTGGAAAGTACCTCTCTGGCGGTGCTGTTTTTCTCTGGTACACTGACGTGAATCATCGTGGTCCGCAGCTCTCTGGCGCGTCGTATGGCCGGCTCAAGAAGTTGCTTCGCCAGACCTTTTCGGCGGTATTCAGGATGCACCAGGCAGTCAAGCAGGACCCGACGGATGATAAGTTCCGGCGTGATATTCAGGAAACCGACGATTTTTCCGGATGCCTCGGCGATGAAAAGGTCTTTTTTCGGGTTGTAGGCAGGCCGCTGCAAGTTTTCCCGGAGCATTTCTCGCGATGTATAGCACCCTGACCGGTCTAGCCTTGCCGTTTCAATATGCAGGTTCACGTACCCGTCGAAATCTGAAGTCTGGTAATTCCTGATTTTACAGGTCGGCTGACTCATCGTGACATATCCCCATTTCAAGATTGTAACAAGTACCCCGGTGTTATACAATGCTAATTAGTACCTCGGAAACAAGGAGATTCCCCAATGTCAGTGAAAAAAGCCGATGTTCTTGTCATCACGCCGCACCCGGATGATGCCGAATTCGGTGTGGCGGGCACGGTGGCTAAATGGGTGGCAGAAGGCAAGGAAGTCGTCTATGCGGTTTGTACCAACGGTGACAAAGGTACCAGTGATTACAGCGTGAAACCGGAGGAACTGGCTGTAACCAGGGAGCGAGAACAGCTCTGTGCCGCAGAAGTGCTGGGAGTACGGGAAGTTATTTTTCTGCGCCACTCAGACCAGAGTCTGGAAGATACACCGGAGTTCCGCAAAGAAATTGTCCGGTTGATAAGGACATTCCAACCGGACATCGTCGTCTCGTCTGACCCGTATCGAAGGTACATCTGGCATCGAGACCACAGAATTGTCGGTCGGGTGGTTCTGGATGCGGTTTTCCCCTATGCCAGGGACCACCTTGCCTATCCGGACCTGCTGTCCGAAGGGTTGAAGCCGCACAAGGTGAAGGAAGTCTGGCTATGGACCATCGCCGACAATATCAATCACCGCGCCGATATCACGGATACCTTTCAAATCAAATTGAAGGCTTTGCGCTGTCACGAAAGCCAGGCGGGCAATGACCGTTTACCGGACCTGGAGGAAAGGCTCAGGCAGTGGGCAAAAGACCGGGCCGAGGGAACGGAGTATGAGCTCGCCGAGGCCTTTCACCGCGAGGAAATTCTCTGGTAACTGAGTTCACTATCAGGTCGTAAGCCAGAGAACATCACCGCAGAGGTCCGGCCGGTGGGGATGGGAGGAGAAGATACGGAATTCGTCCTTTTCTTTTTTTAAAATAGTGGGCTCTCCGTGTCCCGAATAAACCTGCGTGCTGCCATCCAGCGTGAAAATCTTTTCCGTGATTGATTTAACTATCTGCGCGAATTCGGCTGGTGTCCTCGTTTTGCCTGGTCCTCCGGGGAAAAGAGTGTCTCCCGAGAGCAGGTAATTACCTGTCCTGAAACACAGGCTGCCCGGGGTGTGGCCGGGCGTATGCCAGACAGCAACCTGAATCTTCCCAAAGTCAACGGTATCGCCATCTCTGAGCATTATCTCGGGTGGTGAGGACAATACTCCGGAGTCCGCGGCGTGAGCCGCCAGCGGAATTTTTAGCTCGGAGCGTAACTGGTCCAGTGCTCCGATGTGGTCCAGGTGGGAATGGGTGAGCAGAATATACCTGGGAGTGGTGCCCTTTAACCTGGCAATGAGTTTATCTGCTTCGGCAGGAGCGTCCACGACCACGCTCTCTTTTGTTTCCCGGCAGAGAAGAATATAGGCGTTCGTGCCAAAAGACCCCAGCTGGAGCTGTTCTATCCGCAAGCTGTTATCATTGACCACGATGGTCATAGTCATTACCTCGTTTGTCTGCGGTTATTATACCACTTAATATAAAACACCATTAAAATTAAAGGCTAAAAAGAAGACATTAGCCACTTCGTTGACGCATTGAGGTTCGCCGATTAAAATAGCAACGAGTGAGCAAATAAGGAGCGCTTTATGAAACGAATCTGGGCACCGTGGCGTATACAGTTTATCAGAACGAAAAAACCGAAGGGCTGCTTCCTCTGTGAAAACCCCGGGCAGAACGACGATGTGCAAAACTACATTCTCTACCGGGGAAGTAAAAATTTCGTCATTCTGAACGGCTACCCTTATAATCCGGGTCATTTGATGGTGGCGCCTTACCGTCACGTGGCTGACCTGGAAGACTTTACCGGGGAAGAGAGAAACGAGCATTTTGAAATCGTCAGCCAATGTGTTAAGGTGCTGCGTCATGAGTATAACTCAGAAGGTTTTAATATCGGTATGAATTTGCGGGGAGTATCCGGCGCGGGCATTGCCGACCACGTTCATACCCATATTGTGCCGCGCTGGCAGGGGGATACCAACTTCATGCCTGTTCTGGCCGATGTTAAGGTGCTGCCAGAAGCCCTCACTGAGACCTACGAGAGGCTTAAAGGTAAGTTCTGATGGGAATGTGTTGACATAACTCTACACCGGTGCTAATCTGAAATCAATGATTGGTATTGAATGAAAAGGCAAATATTGGGAAACTAAGGGGAGCGGTTATGAGCCAGAGCGTGGTGCTGGCGCGGAGGATGCTCAGGGACAATCCGGCGTCATTTTACAAATTGA
>SOKS01000148.1 GCA_004375725.1 Dehalococcoidia bacterium
TGTCGGTAAAACGCCGCAGCTTACCATACAGATATACCTCAATCATGATTCCACCCAGAGCATCCTGATTTAACCAAGTCATGCTCCATTTTACAGGCTTTATTATTAATGGGTATATGATTTCGGCCATAAATCACCTTTCAATAATATATTTTCAATTACTGAAGTATTGCTTGACAATCTGTGGTAAAATAATTTAGCAATTTAAGATTAGGCTCTAGTTATAATTAATAAAAGCAGACAAAAGGGGGTGATTGCTTTTAGCAGACAGGTCTTAAATAAAAGCTTCATTCTACAAAAGGAGGAAAAAATGAGAAGGAAAGTAATTTCATTGGCTATCGCTTTAATCATGTTGGTCGGCCTGTTGGCGGCCGGTTGTGCTGCTCCAGCACCAGCTCCAGCACCAGCACCAGCTCCGGCACCAGCACCAGCACCAGCGCCAGCACCAGCGCCAGTTCCAGCACCGGCGCCAGCGCCAGCGCCATCTCCAGCACCAGCCCCGGCCCCGGCGCAACCAACCGAGGAGGTTTACTGGCGGTTAGCCTCATATCTGCCGGAGACAAATCCCTGGGGTGAATCAGCAATACGCATGACGAAGGCCGTTGAAGCCATGAGCGGCGGGAATTTTGTCATTGAATTCTTCCCGGGCGGCGCCGTGGCGCCAGCGACCAAGGAATTTGACGCTCTGGACCGTGGTATCGTTGAGATGGCACAAACCGGCATGCACTATAACATGGACAAGTTCTCCACTGGCGGTCTGTTTAACATCATCTGTGGCGGCCCGACGCCTATGGCATATATCACCTGGTACCTTGAGGGAGGCGGTCAGGACCTAATCCAGGAGTTGTTCACGGATTACAATGTAATGGGGCTCTCCGTATTGACCATAGGGCGCGCGGAAATGTTCGGCTACAGCAACACACCGCTGGAAACAATGGCCGACTTCAAGGGCCTGAAGTTCCGCACCGCCGGTGACTGGGGAGAGGTCCTCACCGAGTACTTCGGTGCCTCCGTAATCTTCCTCCCCGGTGGTGAAATCTATGAGGCCATGCAAAGGGGAGTGATTGACGCCTTTGAATTCAGCTCGCCGTCAGTAAATGTCCCCTTTGGCTTCAATGAAATCGCCAAATATGCCGTGTTCCCGGGCATCCATGCACCGGGCGTACTCATGCCCGCCCTCGTCAACAAGGATGCCTTTAACAAACTCCCCGATGGCTTTAAAGTTATACTTGAACATGCCATCCTAGCCGAGTGCCTCAGAAACCATCTGGTTGAATCGGACCAGGATGCCTGGGGTGTGGAACAGCATAGAAAGATGGGCATGGAAATTATATCCCTGTCTGAGGATGTCCAGAAGGAGATAGAAGCAGCGGCTGCGGATTTCTATGGCAAGCGGTCAGCGGAAGATGAATTCTTTGGCAAGGTCTATAACTCAGTAAATGCGTACAAGACAGCTCTGGGTGAGACAAACACGCTCCAATTCCCGTACTACAGATAGACATCCGGTTGGCCCCCGCTCCGGGACCGTTTTCGGGGCGGGGGTCATACCCTGAAAAACAGTTGCAAAATGCAAAATTATCCTGACGTGCAGTTTATGGGCAAAATTGGACCAGGCCATGCCTTGCATAGGATGGCCCTTTTTTGTATTATTAGCCAAAGGTCACGTGAATTATGAGAGCCACGCTGCGAGTTATTGACGCCACCAGCGAATGGACCGCAAAGGTAGTAAGCTGGCTTACCGTTGTCCTGGTTCTGGTGCTTGTCTTTGACGTTACCGAGAGATACGTTTTTGGTGGCGCCACGGTATGGGCATTCGAGACCGCCACTATGCTCGGCGCCACCATCTATGTCATGGGCTGGGCCTATGTAACCCGGATGCGCGACCATATCCGCGTAGATGTTATTTACGTGCATCTTTCGCCCAGAGTCCGGCTCATTATCGATGTTATCGGTACCTTATTATTTTTGCTTCCGCTGCTCTATGTACTTATAGATACTGGAATTTATTACATGCTGCGCGCCTGGAAGATTGGCGAGGTACTGGCAGAGACTTTCTGGTACCCGCCGGCCGGACCATTCCGAACCGTGGTGGTGGTCGCATTGTTTCTGCTGGCCTTTCAAACCATAGCTCACCTGATTCGCGATTTCTACCAACTGGTCAAGAATAAAGCCTATGATTGATATCAGCCAAGAGACGATTGCTATCATAATGCTGCTGGGCGTACTGCTCGGGGTGATAACCGGGTTCCCGCTGGCCCCGGTTATTGCTGGCATCGCCTTGGTCGTAGGCTACCTGACCTGGGGCGGACCGCAGGTAACCGACCTGTTCTACTCGCGCATGTGGGGCCTGATACGAAACTATGTCATTCTGGCGGCTCCCCTGTTTATTTTCATGGGTATCATGCTGGAACGTTCGGGAATCGCCGAACGTTTGTATGAGGCATTATACCTCTGGCTGGGCGGTTTCAGGGGCGGCCTGGCGGTAACCACCGTGTTAATCGGCACCATCCTGGCTGCCTGCGTGGGCATAATCGGTGCCTCGGTTACCATGCTGGCCCTTATTGCCCTTCCCGCCATGATGAAGCGAGGCTACAACAAAGCCCTGGCCGCTGGTTCGGTGTGTGCTGGCGGCACCCTGGGTATACTTATTCCTCCCAGTATTATGCTGGTTCTTTACGGGCCAATGGCGGAAATTTCGGTGGGCAAGCTGTTCATGGCCGCATTTATCCCCGGCCTGGTCCTCTCCGGTTTATACTGCACCTACATCGCCATTTACTGTCTATTCCAGCCACATAAAGCGCCGGCAGTGCCTGTTGAAGAAAGAAGGGTCTCCTTTCTCAAGAAAACGCGCCTGCTGTTTACCTCTCTGGTGCCGCCGGTAATCCTTGTCCTGTCGGTACTGGGCAGCATCTTCTTCGGGGTAGCACCACCCACGGAAGCTGCCGCGGTGGGTGCTTTTGCCGCCATGCTGCTGGCTCTTGCTTACGGCAGGCTTACTTTTAGAGCTCTCAGGGAGACGGCCTTCGAGACACTGAAAATCACCAGCAAGGTAATCTTCGTCGCGGTATGCGCCTTCATGTTCGTTGGTGTTTTCCTGGGCCTGGGCGGCGGCAATGTAGTCGAGGACATCATTCTGAGTGCCCCCGGCGGGCGCTGGGGTGCCTTTGCTCTTATCATGTTTGTCGTCTTCATCCTGGGTATGTTTATCGACTGGCTGGGCATCATCTTCATCATGATTCCCATCATTACCCCCATCGGTCCGGTTCTGGGTTTTGACACGCTCTGGCTTGCCATGATGATTTGCGTTAACCTTCAGATGTCCTTCCTGACGCCTCCTTTCGCTTACGCCATCTTCTTCCTCCGTGGTGCAGCACCCCCTGAACTGGGGGTCACCACGGCTGATATCATCCGCGGCGTCATACCTTATGTTTTCCTCATTATGATTGGCCTTGGCCTGTGCATAGTTTTTCCTCAACTAATCCTCTGGCTGCCTTCACAGATGATTAGATAGCCCCGGCCAACACCGTTATTTAAAATTTCTGGAAAAGGAGTTGCCACGATGGTCGACTTTGCCAGCGATACCGAGATGTTTGATACCATGCGCGACAAGCTCTACGCGTCGGTTATTTCCGATGTTGTAGACAGCCTTGGCGCACGAAATCAGGGGATGCGACCTGACGTCCGCCCGATTTATGAAGGCGCGACGGTAGTGGGCCGTGCCTATCCCGTGCTTATGGCAGATGTCTACAAGTTTATTGACGACCCCTATGGGCCGGAGATTGACGCCGTCGACTCTTTAAAGCCCAACGACGTGATGGTGGTCTGCACACAGCGCTCCACCCGCACCTGTTTCTGGGGAGAACTGCTTGCCACCGCCGCCCGCGCCCGGGGCTCCCGCGGCATCGTCGTTGACGGCACCGTCAGAGACGTTGCCCAGATCACCAAAATGAAATTCCCCACCTTTGCCACCGGAATATACATGGTTGATTCGGCAGGCAGGAGCATCGTCATCGACCATAACTGTCCGGTGGACTGTGGTGGAGTGCTGGTCAACCCCGGCGATATCGTATTCGGCGACATCGACGGCGTGGTGGTCATCCCCAAAGAGCTGGAAAAAGAGGTTATACCGCTGGCGCTGGAGAAGGTGAGTAAGGAGGACCAGCTGCGTGACGAGCTGCTCAAGGGGACCCTGCTGCGCGACGCGTATAACAAGTACGGTGTTCTGTAAACATCCACATCAGTAACAGCGAGCGCAATATCTCCGGAAGGAGCGAATGCTATGGCCATATCAAAGATAGCGGGGAAAGTGCAGACCGTGCTGGGCGTGATTGAGGGCCAAGACGTGGGCGTTACCCTGCCCCACGAGCATCTTTTTATTGACGGCAAATGTATTTTCACGGAACCGGAGGCTGCCAGTGACCGGGCTCTGGCTTATGCGCCGGTGGACTGGCATAACCTCAGCTGGCTCCGCTACCATCCTTACGAGAACCTGGATAACATGCGCCTGCTGGACGAGCAGGAAGCCATCGATGAGGCCATGATTTTTAAAAAAGCCGGCGGCCGGACAATCGTTGATGTCACCATTATCGGTATCGGCCGCGATCCGAGAGCCCTCGCCCGCATCTCCCGGATAACCGGTCTCAATGTAGTCATGGGGTCGGGATACTACACCGCGCCAAGTCTGGGCCCGGAGATGGCAACTAAAACCGAAGAGGATATTGCCGAAGAGATAATCAGAGATGTTACCGTGGGCGTTGGCAATACTGGAATCCGTTCCGGACTCATCGGTGAGATTGGCTGCTCCTGGCCCCTGCATGATAATGAACGCAAAGTCCTGCGGGCAGCGGCCGCGGCCCAGCAGAAAACCGGCGCCTGCCTGAGCGTGCACCCGGGGCGAAACCGAAAGGCACCATTTGAGGTGATTGATATCCTTGAGCAGTCAGGCGCTGACCTCAGCCGGGTCATCATCTGTCACATTGACGCCCGTGTCCGCGACCATGAGGGACGCACGCAGCTGCTACAAAAAGGCTGTGTACTGGAATATGACCTGTGGGGATGGGAGGGACATTTCCCCACCTACTGGACGGCTGATGACTACATGGACCTGCCCAACGACACGCAGCGCACCTATGAAATCCGCCAGCACATCGAAGAGGGTTACGTGAACCAGATTGTCATGTCGCATGACATCTGCGTCAAGACCAGGCGGGTGCGTTACGGGGGGTGGGGTTACGCTCATATATTGAATTACGTGGTCCCGATGATGCGCCAGAGAGGTATTAACCAGGAGCAGATTGATACCATCATCATTGGAAACCCGAGAAGGCTCCTGACCTTTGTCTAAATATTAATCTCCAGTCTTACTTCGGGGCGACAAGCTTGTTCTTCAGTACCCCGATTCCCTC
>SOKS01000099.1 GCA_004375725.1 Dehalococcoidia bacterium
TGTTTATGCAGTTCTTTATCATCATTTAGTAAAAAGATTATCAATCGGACTAAACCTTTGATGTGCCTTCACAGCATCATCCGCGTTCAAACTTTGAAGGTATCGTTGTGTCATCGCCAGTGTGGTATGACCAAGAAGATACTGAAGACTGAAAACATCACCACCGGCGCGTAGAAAGCTGATTGCGAAGGTGTGGCGCAGACGGTGGACATGAACGCCTTGTATATCCGCCCGTTTGCCAAGTCGCCGAACCATAAGTTTTATGCCGGTAACGTCCAGCGGTTCGCCACTACGATTGACCAGTAACTTATCGCTATCACTTCTTCGGTACAGCGTTGCGTACTTCCACAATGCCTTTTGTGTCTTCGTGCCAATTCGGACAACGCGTTGCTTGTTACCCTTACCATGTCTAACTAAGATAGACCCGGTATTCATGTCAATATCGTCAAGCCGCAGATTCGCTAACTCAAAGACTCTCAGACCGGTATCAATTAGCATCATTAAGATTATCCGGTTTCTAATGTCCAGAAACGACTTTGACGAACACCTGGTAAGCAACACTTCAACTTCGGTCGGTTTCAGCGCTTGAACGACCTTCTGATTCATTTTGGGCGGTTTCAGCCGCGCCGTGGGATTATCGCCGATGAATTCTTCCCGTTTGAGCCAGCCGAAGAATGCGCTTAAAATGTGGTAATAATGATTCACGGTTGACTCGGACGCCGGCTTTCTGGCGCTGGTCGAACCGCTACCCCAACGGTTAGATTGACTGGACAAGTACCATAAGAAATGGCGGATATGATTAGCTGTTATCTTCTGCGGTTCATCCGGGTAACCGCTATGTTGACAGAACCAGAGGAAACACGCTAATCTATATTGGTAGTTCGCTATCGTCGCTGTTGACTTCGATTCACAGCGGCAATTTAATAGGTAACCCTGAACCAACGATTCTAGGCTGGTGACGGAAGCGTAATCTTCCAAAAGAATGCGCTCATTAGGTTGACTTTTCATAAACATTACCTTAAAATTAGCTTTGTAATTATGCCCACATAGCTCAGTTCGGTAGAGCACGTTCTTGGTAAGAACGGGGTCACCAGTTCGAATCTGGTTGTGGGCTCGGTAGAAAACGGAGGTTGAAATGGCAAAACAGAAATTCGAAAGAACCAAGCCACATTTAAACGTGGGGACCATCGGTCATGTTGACCACGGTAAAACAACGCTGACATCAGCAATTACGCTGACGCTGTCCAAGGCAATAGGTACCACCAGTTTCCGTGCCTTTGATTCCATTGATAATGCTCCGGAGGAAAAGGCGCGTGGTCTGACCATTGCCATCGCCCACATTGAATATGAGACGGAAAAGCGACATTATGCGCACATCGACTGCCCGGGTCATGCTGACTACATCAAGAACATGATTACCGGTGCCGCTCAGATGGACGGTGCCATTCTGGTGGTCAGCGCTCCTGACGGCCCGATGCCGCAAACCAAAGAGCACGTTCTCCTGGCGCGTCAGGTGTTGGTGCCACGAATTGTCGTAGCCTTAAATAAAGTAGATGCCATGGAGGATGAGGAGCTTCTGGAGCTGGTGGAGATGGAGGTGAGGGAGTTGCTCAGCAACTACGAGTTTCCGGGAGACGAGATACCGGTGGTGCGGGTAAGCGCTCTCAAGGCGCTGGAATGCGGCTGCGGCAAACGGGAATGCCAGTGGTGTGGACAGATACTGAAATTGATGGATGCCGTTGATGATTATATCCCGATTCCGGTCCGACCCAAGGACCAGCCGTTCCTGATGGCTGTGGAAGATGTCTTCAGCATCAAAGGCCGCGGCACGGTGCCCACCGGCAGGGTGGAACGCGGGGTAATCAAGGGGGGAGATGAGGTTGAAATCGTGGGTCTGCACCACGAGCCGAAAAAGGTGGTGGCGACCAGTCTGGAGATGTTCCACAAGACGCTGGACTATGCCGAGCCCGGTGATGCGGTAGGCATTTTGCTCCGGGGCGTGGAGCGGGAAGACATTGAGCGCGGTCAGGTACTGGCGGCTCCCGGTTCGATCAAACCGCATACCTATGCTGAAGCCAATGTCTATGTATTGAAGAAAGAGGAAGGCGGCAGGCATACGCCATTCTTCAATGGCTATAAACCGCAGTTCTTCCTCCAGACCACCGATGTTACCGGGTCCATCGAGCTCCCCGAGGGCGTGGAGATGGTGATGCCCGGTGACAATATCACCATGAAGATAAAGCTCATTTATCCCGTGGCGATGGAGCAGGGCCTGCGCTTTGCTATCCGTGAAGGCGGCAAGACGGTAGGGTCCGGTACCATCAGTAAAATAATAGAGTAGTTTTATGGCGAAAAAAGGTGAAGCAAGGGTTATAATCCACCTCGCCTGTACCGAGTGCAGGGAGAGAACATATACGACGACTAAAAATCGTAGGAACGACTCTCAGCGACTGGAGTTGAACAAGTACTGCCCTCGTTGCCGTACGGTGCGACTTCATCGAGAGGGTAAGTAGTACGGTATGCTGGAGAGGTAAGGATGCCTGCGGCACATCATTCGGCAACGACCAGACGTTCACGAATTAGGTTCATCGGCGAGATTATCACCGAGTTGAAAAAGGTGGTTTGGCTCTCCAGACGAGAGGTCCTTTATTTATCAACTCTGGTGCTGGTCATTTCGTTAACTGCCGGGCTGATACTGGGGGCAATTGACTACGGTTTTTCCGCCCTCGTCGAAAACGTTTTAGTAGGCCGCTAAACGCTCATTTACGCCGATGACCACAGAGAAGAGCGCATCATACGCAAGCCAAATAGGACTGGTGAGGTAATTCGTGGCGAATAACGGAACAAACTGGTATGTCATCCACACCTACTCGGGTTATGAAGAGCGGGTGCAGAAGAACTTGGAGCAGCGGCGCAACTCGATGGATGCCGTTGAGGAGATACTGAAGGTCGTGATACCTACCGAGGACGAAATCGAAGTTAAGAATGGCCAGAGGCGTACCGTGACCAAAAAAATACTGCCCGGATACGTCCTGGTGCAGATGAGGATGACCGATAAGAGCTGGAGTGTGGTGCGGAATACCCCCGGCGTTACCGGCTTTGTGGGGAGTGGGGGCAAGCCAACGCCACTACAGGAGGATGAGGTTGGCAAGATTTTAAAGCAGATGGAATCCGAGGCGCCCAAGGTGAAGGTTGGATTCCGTCGCGGGCAGAGTGTCCGGGTCAGCGATGGCCCGTTTATCGATTTTGTTGGCGTGGTGGACGAACTCAATACCGAGAAGGGCAAGGTCAAAGTACTGCTGTCCCTTTTCGGCCAGGAAACACCGGTGGAACTCGACTTTTTGCAGGTGGAAAAACTTTAGATAGCTTGAGGAGATAATATGGCAAAGAAGGTCAAGGCGATAATCAAGTTGCAGATTCCTGCCGGCCAGGCAAATCCGGCGCCGCCGGTCGGTCCGGCACTGGGTCAGCACGGGATCAATATCATGGCGTTCTGCAAGGAATACAATGACCGCACTGCCTCGCAGGCCGGCTCTATTGTGCCGGTGGAGATCACCGTCTTTGAGGACAGGTCATTCACCTTTATCACCAAGACCCCCCCCGCCGCCGACCTGCTTAAAAAAGCGCTCGGTGTGGAGAAGGGGAGCGGCAGTACCGCTCATGAGGAAGTAGGCACGCTTTCCCGCGACAAGTTACGCGAGATCGCCCAGGTTAAAGGCAAAGACCTGAGCGCCAACAGTATAGAAGAGGCGGAAAAAATTATTGCCGGTACCGCCAGAAGTATGGGAATCAAGGTAGAACAGTAAGATGGCTAAACACGGTAAGAAATACAACGAAGCAGTCCAGGTAATCGAAAAGACAAAAACGTATGCCCCCGAGGAGGCAGTCGAGCTGGCGAAAAAGGCGGCACACGCCAACTTTGATGAGACCGTAGAGCTGCACCTTCGCATGGGTGTTGACCCGCGCAATGCCACACAACAGGTTCGCGGTGTGGCGCTGCTGCCCTATGGGCTGGGTAAAAAAGTAAGGGTCCTCGTCTTTGCCCAGGGGGAAGCGGTCAAAGCGGCTGAAACCGCCGGGGCTGACTACGCCGGTGGTGATGAACTGGTCAAGAAAATTGAGGATGGCTGGCTGGAATTTGATACCGCCATTGCCACGCCGGAGATGATGAGCAAAGTGGGCAAGCTGGGCAAGATTCTGGGACGGAAAGGGTTGATGCCCAATCCAAAGTCGGGAACTGTGGTCCCCGCCGAGGACCTGCCCCGCGTTATCGAAGATTCCAGAAAAGGTCGCGTGGAGTTCAAGCTGGACCGCACCGCCATCATTCACGTGCCGCTGGGCAAAGCCAGCTTTGATAATGAGCAGTTGGTGGGCAATCTGACGGCACTCATCGAAGCGTTGCTGAAGGCCAAACCCAGTGGTGCCAAGGGGCAATACGTCAGGACAGCCGTGCTGACGACGACCATGGGACCGGGAATAAAACTCGACCTCAAGCCGACCCTGGAGCTCACCAGCAATTAACGATGGTTTACTTTTCCGCTGAAACCGGCTAGAATAAACGAGACAACTGAATAGCGTATCCCGAGACAGCGGGTGCCGGAAACGGCTTAATTAGAGTGCCTGCCGAGGATAGAAAAGAATCCGGATAAACTGGATTTTGATATCCCTGGGCAGCAAGCTCAGGGATTTTTTCATGGCCAGGCAGGATACTCAGGAGGTAATAAGAAATGCCGCGAGAAGAAAAAGTACAGGTTGTTGATGAACTGAGTCAGGTACTTTCGGAATGCAGTATCGGTATCCTGACCGACTATCGGGGACTGTCAACGGCTGAAATGACCGACCTGCGCCGTAACCTCAGGAACTCAGAGGTCAGGTACCGCGTGGTGAAAAACACACTGGCCAGGTTTGCCGCGGAAAAGGCGGGTAAAAGCGAGCTGGTCAGCTTTTTCGATGGGCCGGTAGCGATTGCCTTCGGCTATGGAGACATCGTGGCGCCGGCCAAGATTCTGGCCGATTATATTCGCACGCAGAAATCGACACTTACCATTAAGGGAGGCTTTGCCGGCGACAGGATTTTCACGCTGGTGGATATTGAAAACCTGGCCGCGTTGCCGTCCACTGAAATACTGCTGGCTAAAATTTTGGCCGGGATACAGAGTCCTATTTACCGTTTGGTCAACAGCCTGGCAAGCCCCATGAGGGGACTGATGGGGGTACTGCAAGCAAGAGCAAAACAACTGGAAGGAGGATAATATGGCAGAAGAGAAAGAGGCAAAAGCGACACCGGAAACTACCGAAGCTGAAGCGGAAGTAAAAGAACCGCCCGCTGCGGAAAAGGAAGCCGAGGCCGCACC
>SOKS01000108.1 GCA_004375725.1 Dehalococcoidia bacterium
ATGCGCATCGATGAAGTGAACGAAGAGATGGAACTCGACCTGCCTGAAGGTGATTATGAGACCGTGGCCGGTTTTATCCTGCACCTGCTGGGGCACATCCCGACCGCCAATGAGCAGTTGCGCTACAAAGGGCTGAAGCTGGTGATAACCGAAATGCGCGGCCTTAAAATTGAGAAAATTCGGCTCACCAAGGAAAAGGAAGCCGTTGAAGCCCTGCGGACCAGTCGCACGAAGAAAAGTAAAGCGAAAAATAAAAGAACCCGAAATAATAAAAGCCAGGCGTTATAGAGCATGTTAAACACTGAGTTATTATATCTGGCGCTGTTTCTTATGTGTCTCGTCCTTTCTGCTTTTTTCTGCAGTTCGGAGACGGCCTTCTTTTCCGTGCAGCGCATCAGGCTCGAGCACCTGGTCAGCACCAGAGCAAAGGGGGCCAGGCATGTCGCCAGTATGCTCGAGCGCCCGGAAAAATTCCTCTCCACGGTTCTCCTCGGCACCAACCTGGCCAATACCGCCGCCGCCGCACTGGCCACCACGCTGGCCATTTCCATCTGGCAAGAGCAGGGCATCCTCATTTCTACAGTTGGCGTGACGGTTATCTTGCTTATTTTCGCGGAGACGACGCCCAAAACACTGGCCACCCAGCATGCAGAGAAGCTCTCCATGATTTTCGTTCGCCCGCTGACATTCTTCTCCTGGCTCTTTTTGCCCTTCGTCATCGCGCTTAGCTGGATCGCCATCGGTTTCACCAGAATGGTCGGTGGCACCCCAATCTCAAGATTACTCGCCAGCCCTGAGGAAATCCGCACCATGATTACCCTTGGCGAAAGAGATGGTACCCTGGAAGAATCCGAGGCAGACATGCTCCACAAGGTGTTCGACTTCGGCGACCGGCCTGTCCGCGAGGTCATGGTGCCCCGGCCGGAGGTCGTCGCCATCGAAGAGGGAGCCAGAATCTCCGACTTCTTTGCCCTCTATGCCGAGTCACCGCTATCCCGCTTCCCCGTCTACCAGGAAAACATGGACAATGTGGTCGGCATCCTCTCCGTCAAGGACGTGCTCATGGCCCGGGCGAAAGACGGATTTGATAAAGATGGCACCATTGACGAGCTGGTCCGCCCCGCCTACTTCGCCCCGGAGACAAAACGCATCAACGACCTGTTTGCCGAAATGCGGGACAAAAACTTCCGCATGTGTGTCATCGTCGATGAATACGGCGGCACCGCCGGCATCGTCAGCCTGACCAGGCTGATGGAGGAAATCGTCGGGCCGGTGGGCGACGAGCTGGCGGAAGTGGAAAAGGAATTTGAAGTCATCAACGAGTACACCTTTCAGGTTGACGGCAGCATGCGCATCGAAGAAGTGAACGAAGAGATGGAACTCGACCTGCCTGAAGGTGACTATGAAACGGTGGCCGGATTCGTTCTCTACCTTCTCGGTCATATCCCGAAACAGAATGAGCAGTTGCGCTACAAAGGGCTGAAGCTGGTGATAACCGAAATGCGCGGCCTTAAAATTGAGAAAATCCTGCTCACCAAGGAAAAGACTGGTGCCAACGGGCGGGCGGGCTCGGCAGAGCCAAAAAAGGCGCCCGACAAACCCTGATACACAAAGACCATGCAACGTTTGCGCATTAAATTTCGTCGCGGGGCAGAGGTAAAGTACATTTCCCACCTTGATATCATGCGCCTCTGCCAGAGAGCCCTCCATCGTGCCGGCATGGCGCTGGCCTATTCTGAGGGATTTCACCCCCATCCTAAAATTTCCCTGGCAGTGCCCCTTGCCATCGGTGTTACCAGCGAAGCTGAACTCATGGATATCACCCTGACCAGGCAGGCCTCCCCGCATTTCTTCACCGCAGCGGTAAACCAGCAATTGCCCGCTGGCTTTGAAATTCTTCAGGTAGTCCCAATTGCCGAGACCATGCCATCACTGCAGTCGCAGGTCCGCTTTTCTGAGTACACTGTGGAGCTGGCAACGGAAAGGGGGAAGCAGGAATTAGCCTCAGCCATTGCCTCCCTCCTTTCACTCGAGCATCTTCCCTGGCAGCACCAGCGAGATACCGGCCCGCGACATTACGATTTGAGGGCATTAATTGATGATATCTGGCTGCTCGACTGCCGGGACAAGCGCTGCACCATCGGGATGAGACTGCGCTGCGACAGCGGCGGTTCGGGAAGGCCCGAGCAGGTTGCGGCCGCTTTGGGATTCGCGGAACTTCCGAAATCAATTCACCGCACCAAGCTCATCCTGAGGTCGAATTAGGTTAGTGGTAGCATCAGTGAAACAGAAGCGTAGCGTCGCCTTGCCGGAACTAGTCTTTGAATTCATTAGAGAACATCGCCTGATACCGGAGGGGAGTAAATTGTTAGTAGCGGTATCAGGTGGCCCCGACTCGGTTTGCCTGCTGCATATTTTACTCGCGCTGCGGGATAAACTGGGTATCACGCTGCATGTGGCCCATCTCAACCACCAGCTGCGCGGCGCTGAATCTGAGGCTGATGCCAGCTATGTAACTGCCCTGGCGCGAAAGCTGGATTTGCCGGCTACCGTGGAACGGCGTGACGTGAAAGTTTACCAGAGAAGCCGGCGTCTCTCTCTTGAAGAGGCGGCACGGGAAGTGCGCTACAACTTTCTGACCGAAGTAGCGGAGGCGACCGGGGCCCACTCCGTGGCGGTGGGGCACACCCTTGACGACCATATTGAAACCATCCTGATGCACCTGATCCGGGGCAGCGGCACACGGGGTCTGCGGGGGCTGCAGCCATCCAGCCAGTGGTGTTTTGGGAAGGTCACTCTGAAAGTAATTCGGCCGATGCTGGAGGCGAGTCGAGCGGAGACGGTCGCTTACTGCCGCCGCTACCGACTCAAGCCCCGCCTTGATACTTCCAATCTTTCGCTTTCACCGCTGAGGAATCGGATACGCCAGCAGCTCATCCCCCTGCTCAAGAGCTATAACCCGCGGGTAACCGACGCCCTGCTCCGCACCGCCCGCATCGCTGCCGATGACCTCTCGGTTCTGGAAGAAGCAGCCCTGAAACTGGGCAGAAATATCGTTGACGAACAGGAAAACACGGTAATCCTGGATAAACAACGCTTTATCAAGCTGCCGCCTGCCTGGCAACGCCACCTCCTGAGAGCATCCATAGAAAAGCGGCTCGGCAACCTGATGGATATTGAGAGCCGACATATTGAAGAAATCATGTCCTCGCTGCATAAGCCGGCGGGGAAACTCATCACCCTGCCCGATGGGTTAATCTTCGCCATCGAGTATGACCGCTTTCTCCTGGGAAGCGACCCCGCCGCCTTATCGCCATTCCCCGCTATGGAAAAAGAATATGATTTACGGATACCGGGGACAACGGCGCTACCCGGCTGGCAGGTCGCAGCCGATGTCTTGAAACAGAAGCAGGTTGTGGCTGAGGACAACAGTTATACCGCGTGCTTCGACCTTGACCAGACGGGAGATAAACTGACCATACGCCCGCGCCGTCCCGGCGACCGGTTTCAGCCCCTCGGTATGAGTCAGCTTAAAAAATTAAACCAGTTCATGATCGATAGCAAAATACCGCGTGCCTGGCGACGGCGGGTACCGATTGTCTGCTCACCCGAGCAGATTATCTGGGTAGCTGGCTGGCGCATCGATGAACGGGTCAAGGTAACCGAAGACGCGAAACGTGTTCTGCGTATAGAATTAAAAAAGGTAAGGTAGAAAAAGAGTCCTTTTTTACTCCGGCTTTACCCCCCGAACCTTGATGCTGGCCACCGAATTGGCGGTATCTTTTATCTCATCTGCTGACAGGTCCATCTCGTTGATAACCGCTTTTACCGTTGGGTCATTGGCCATGCAGTCAATCGGGAAAATGGCCTCATCCAGTACCTGTACCTCTTGAAAACCCGCTTCCGTTATCGTATCCAGGTACTCGGCCTTCATCAAGGCACCGGAGATGCAGCCTACATACGCTGCGACCGATTTCCTGATAAAATCAGGCAGTTCTTTAAGCAGGACGATGTCCGATACCATCAGGCGACCACCCGGTTTAAGCACCCGGAATGCCTCGCGGAAAACCTTCTTTTTATCCGGCGAGAGGTTAACGACACAGTTTGAGATTATAATGTCAATGGAATTATCCGCGGCCGGGAGACTTTCAATATCACCCAGTCGGAATTCTACATTCTGGTAGCCACCCTTTTCCGCATTCTCTCTCGCTTTTTCAATCATCTCCGGCGTCATATCCACGCCAATGACTTTCCCGCTTTTGCCGACCCTGTTTGCCGCCAGAAAACAGTCGAAACCGGCGCCCGAGCCCAGGTCAAGAACGGTTTCGCCTTCGATTAGAGATGCCAGAGCAATCGGATTGCCGCAGCCGAGGCCCAGATTGGCACTATCCGGCACCGAATCCATTTCCTTCTCCGTATAGCCTATAGCTTTACTGATAGTCCTGGTGGCATCGCCGCTGCCGCAGCATGTCTGGGTCGGAGCACAACAGGAACTTTTATGCTGGACTCTGTCAGCATAGCCTTCTCGTACGATGCGCTTTATTTCCGCTTCTTTCATTTCACCCTCTCCCTACGATTATTCCAATATATCTCTCACCAATGGTTCCAGTGTGTTTTTCACTGTCTCACTGAAAAAGTCAGCTTTAATCAGGAAAAGGCAGCATCCTTTACCACCTGATTGATGGCTTATAACGACAAATTTATCCCCTGCGTTTATATCGGCTTTCTCTCTCACCTCTTTAGGCAGAACTATCTGTCCTCTCCCATCAATGGTTATGAGCGCATCAACCTGACACTGGCAACCCGGTACACTTTTTATCATCTTTTCCGCCATGTTTCACCTTAATACTGGAATTGGTTGTTTCCTACTCCTCTGATTAATCAGAATACACTGATTTTTATGATTTGTCAAATTACCTGGCGGGAGTTTGCAGGCATATTAAGGCGTTCAGAACATTTCCGGGAAAAGTTTAGCTCTTTTCCTTTCTTCTCAAAGGAATAAAGCTGTTTTTACTCAATATCACTACATTACCCGCTTGAGCCGCGGGTTGGGCGTAATACCTGGTATCCTCCCCCGTTTGGCAATCGGTTTGCCTTCTAATTCATGCAGGTCGGCGGTAAAATCAATCGGTCTGGCAGCGCTGATATAGCTGCCGACGCCAAAGCCATCAACCGGCGCCCCTTTATCCAGGAAATAGGTAATGCGCTCCGGGTCCAGCCCGCCGGTGACAAATATCTTTACCTTCTTAAATCCGGCCAAGTCCAGTCTGGCCCTCACCTCTTTCACCAGGTCAACGGTAACCCCTCCCCGCTCCCCGGGAGTGTCCAG
>SOKS01000051.1 GCA_004375725.1 Dehalococcoidia bacterium
CGACTTTGGTCACCGCCTCATCGCCAATGTTTTCCAGGTCTACCCGGATATCTTTTTCTCGGCCTGCCAACATGATGGTACTGTATACACCGTCAGCGGGCTTAAGGGTCAGGGCGTACTGCGGCTCCTCCTGGGCAAATACCGCACCGACCGGAGAAATCGCCATCAAACTCACCAGCACCAGGCAGATGATTCTCAGTTTTTGCATGCTTCTCCACCTCACTAAGTATATTGGGAATCTCAAGTATACTAATTATATATGATTTATATATGATACTACAAATACAATCGGGAATTCAATACCCAATCGCTCACGTGATTACCCGCTCATTAGTTCCCTGACCTTTTCGGTGAGGGCCGGCAGCACCTTCTTCCAGTCCCCCACTACGCCGAAACGTGCCTCCCGAAAGATGTTGGCCTCAGGGTCTTTATTGATGGCCACGATGTTCTTGCAGCCGGAACAGCCCGCCATATGCTGGCTTGACCCGGAGAGGGCAACGGCAATATAAAGGTCGGGAGCGACGATTTTGCCGGTGAGCCCTACCTGGCGTACATCGGGCACCCAGTTGTTATCACAGGGAGGCCGGCTGGCACCCACCGCCCCTTTCAGTAACCCCGCCAGTTCTTCCAGCTGCTTGAAGCCCTCGGCGCTGCCCATACCCCTCCCCCCGCTGACCACCACCTCGGCCGCCTCAAGGCTTATACCCTCGACCTCCTGCTTCACCTTCTCCAGGACTCTGGTTCTGACTGTTGAGGAGTCCATCCCCGCCTCAACGGTTACCACCTCTCCCTTTCTTGATGTATCCGGTTCCAGAGGCGTCATGACTTTGGTTCTCACCGTGGCTATCTGCGGGTCAAGCTCACTGGTGAAAACGGCCCGGGCATTGCCGCCGTAGACCGGTTTGGTGCGCAGCAGGCGCTTCGAGCCGGGGTCAATGGCCAGCTCTATACAGTCCATGGTAGCGGCTGTCTCCAGCCGGAAAGCCAGCCTCGGTGCCAGGTCACGGCCGATAGATGTCTGCCCGACAAGCAAAATACGGGGCATCGCCTGCCTGACCACCTTCTCCATCACCGGGACATAGGCATCAGTCTGGTAATCCTGCAATAAAACATCATCAACGATGTATACCTTATCGGCACCAAAGGCAAAAGCCTCCTGGGCTAAACTACTTACCCCGCTGCCAATGATGACCGCGCTTAATTCCTCGCCGAGGTTGTCCGCCAGTCCACGACCGCATCCCAGGAGCTCCGTGGCAATAGTCGCCAGTTTTCCTTCCGCAACCTCAGCATGAACCATAACGCCGCTGTATTCCGCCATAATTAATTACCTCCAGACATCACGATAGAAGCTATCCTTATAATAACTTGGCTTCCCGGAGTTTAAGCGCGAGGTTGACACCCGCTTCCTCCGGGCTTTCTCCTTCAATTATCTCGCACTTGCCCTCATGGACCGGCTGGTACAGTTTTTCCAGATTCATTTTACGACCCGCTGCCCCGGCCTGTGCCGGCTCAAGGCCAATATCGGCCGGCGTCCAGACGAGCGGCTCTATCTTTTTTGCCGCCATAATACCTTTTATAGTCGGATAGCGGGCTTCACCAAGCTCATTGCTGACCGTTATCAGTGCCGGCAGCGATACTTCAATGACCTCGTAGCCATCGGCCGTCACCCGCTCCACCACTGCTTTGCCATTGGCAACGTCTATCTTCCTGGCCACGGTAACGCAGGGTAACTCCAGTATCTCAGCGATACCCGAGCCCACCTGACCATCATCCCAGTCGGCCGCCTGCCGCCCGCAGAAAATTAGGTCGTATTCACCGATTTTCTTGACGGCCATCGCCAGCGCGCGGGCGTTCGACCAGCTATCACCATCGGTAAAAGCCTCATCCTCAAGCAAAACAATCTCATCAGCACCCATGGAGAGCGGTTTTTTCACCACCTCGCGCAGCAGATTGACACCCATGCTGAGAACGGTGATTTTACCTCCCTGCGCATCCTTGACCCTCAATGCTGCCTCTACAGCGTTCTCATCAAACGGGCTGATTACGGGGGGCACCCCCGACGGTGGTACCACTTTTTTACCGGCTTCATCCACCTTGAAGCTCGAGGGCGGTGCCTCGGGGTCTATTACCTGCTTAACACAGACGATTATGTTCACGGTCACGTTCACCTCTTTTTTATGTGCAATATTACCGCCAGAATCCAAAAACTAATTTAGCATCGGGCTAACCTGGCGTCAAGCGCAGGCTGATGACACGTTCAATGCCCTGCAGGTCCGGTATTATCTCCAATGATGCCGATGGAAAATTTCGTCGCAGCAAGTTGGTCACCGCCTGGCCCTGCCCCCACCCGATTTCCAGCAGCATACCGCCCTGAGGGTTCAGCTTGTCCGCGGCCTGCTCGCCCAGCCGCCTTATCCCATCAAGCCCATCACTGCCACCATTCAGCGCAACGAGCGGCTCGAAACCGGCGAGCACAGACGTTGAGACTTCCTGTTCCGTTACGTAAGGTAGATTGGCCAGGATAAGGTCGACCGGTTCCGGCAGCGGTGCCAGCATATCGCCAGGCAGCAACTGTATGCGGCCAGCCACTCCGTGTTTTTCGCAGTTTATGCGGGCCACTTCCAGCGCGTCAGTGGCTACATCAGAGGCGTAAATTTTTATCCGGGGGAGATTCAAGGCCAGGCTGATAGCAATGGCGCCGCATCCGGTGCCTATGTCGGCAACGGTAGCCATGGCATGGGTCTGTGCCAGCCTGATAGCTTTTTCCACCAGCAGTTCCGTTTCCGGCCGAGGGATGAGGACGCGGCGGTCAACCAAAAAATCAAGGCCGTAGAACTCCCGGTGCCCGGCAATATAAGCGGCGGGTTCACCGCTTAGACGTCGCTGAACCAGATGCCAGAACTCGTTTTCCTGTTCGGCACTGAGCTCACTTTTGAGGTTTGCATACAGCCGTACCCGGTCTATACCGAGTGCCTGTCTGAGCAGGATTTCACCTTCCAGCGACGCATCTTCAATACTGTTTGTCGCCAGAACGTCTCGTGCCCGGCCAAGAACCTGCTTCAGGGTCACGCTATCTGTTCCTCGAGTTTTCTTGCCTGGATACCAGTGGCGAGCGCATCAACCAGTTCGTCAAGCTCTCCCTCAAGAACCCGGGGCAGGTTGCGTACCGTGAGGTTGATGCGGTGGTCCGAAATACGGTCCTGGGGGAAATTGTAAGTCCGTATCTTTTCGGCACGGTCGCCCGTTCCCACCTGTGAGCGGCGCTCCGAGGTGATTTTCTCCTCCTGTTTGCGTCTCTCGATATCGAGGAGCCTGGAGCGCAGTACCGACATCGCCCGCAGCTTGTTCTGGAGCTGTGAGCGCTCGTCCTGACAGACAACGACCATGCCCGTGGGGAGATGGGTCATGCGGACAGCGGTGGCCACCTTGTTCACGTTCTGCCCGCCGGCACCGCCGCTGTGGAAAATATCTATCTTCAGGTCACCAGGGTCAACCTCTATATCCACCTCTTCCGCTTTGGGCAGAACCGCCACCGTCGCCGTCGAGGTGTGAATGCGTCCCGAGGACTCGGTGGTCGGAACACGCTGTACCCGGTGCACGCCGCTTTCATACTTCAACCGGCTGTAAGCTCCCCTTCCCTTCACCTCAAAGATGATTTCCCTGATACCCCCGATACCGCTTTCATTGACGCTGATGACATCTATTTTCCAGCCCTTCAACTGGGCGTAGCGACTGTACATGCGGAAAAGGTCGGCGGCAAAGAGCCCGGCTTCCTCGCCTCCTGCCCCGGCGCGTATTTCCACTATGATGTCTTTTTCATCGTTGGGGTCTTTGGGCAGAAGGGCTATCTTGAGCTCATCAAGCAGTCCTGCCTGCCGTGACTCAAGGCTGATTACTTCCTGCTTGACCAGCTCGGCCATCTCCTTATCAAGACCATCGCCAAGCATTGCCCTGGTTTCCGCCAGCGATTTTAAGGTCGCCTTGTACTCCCGATACTTGGCGACCACTTCCTCAAGACCGGCCCTTTCCTGCGCCAGTTCCTGCAACTGTTTCAGGTCGGAGGCGACCTCAGGTATGGACATCTGCCGTTCTATCTCCTGGTATCTCTGTTCTATTCTATCCAGTCTATCCAGCATGGTACGAATGACCTCATTCGTATTATATCACAGCCCCTAATCACGCTCAAAGATAGCCGCCAACGGGCATTGGCCACCGGAATGGGCAGTTGACCTTCCGCTGCACTATAATGATGCCGTGCTGTAACCAGTCGGCTTTGACACTACCCGAATTACGCAGTAACATTAGACCATGCTGGCCAAAGTCAAGACTGCTGCCGTAGTCGGGCTGGACGGTCATCTGGTGGACGTGGAGGTGGACATTTCCAGTGGCCTGCCGGCTCTGACCATTGTCGGTCTGCCCGATGCCGCCGTCCAGGAGGCAAGAGAACGCGTCCGTGCCGCCATCCGTAATTCCGGATTCACCTTCCCAATGAAGCGCATCGTGGTAAATCTGGCACCGGCCGACCTGAAAAAAGCTGGCCCTTCTTATGACCTGCCGATAGCCATGGGCATTCTGCTCAGCTCGGAGCAGGTGAGCGCTGACGGTTCCCGGGCCATCTTTCTCGGTGAGTTATCCCTCGATGGCAGCCTGCGCCACACCCGCGGCATCCTGCCCATGGTCGCCCTGGCCGGAGAGGAAAACATCGACACCATCATCGTGCCTGAAGTCGATGCCAGAGAGGCTTCTATGATTGAAGGCGCGAAAATCATACCCGTTGCCTCGCTGGCGCAACTGGTCGGCTACCTTCAGGGTGAAATCACGATTCCGGAATACAGGACCGATGAAGCTGACTTCAACGTTTACCAGCCAATCATGCCCGTCACCGACCTGGCGGAAATCAAGGGACAGGAGCATGTTAAACGAGCTCTGGAGGTGGCCGCCGCCGGCGGTCACAACGTCATCATGAACGGCCCGCCGGGTAGCGGCAAGACGTTGCTGGCACGCGCACTTCCCTCCATACTGCCCCCGATGACCGGTGAGGAAGCGCTGGAGGTCACCAAAATTTACAGCGTGAGCGGGCTGCTCCCAACGGATACTCCCATGATCCGGCAGAGGCCCTTCCGCTCCCCACACTACACCGTCTCCCATGCCGGCCTCGTTGGCGGTGGGCGCTGGCCCAGGCCGGGTGAAATCAGCCTCAGCCACCGCGGCGTGCTCTTTCTTGATGAGCTACCCGAGTTTGGCCACTCTCTACTTGAAGTACTACGCCAGCCGCTCGAAGATAAGGTCGTGACCATCAG
>SOKS01000132.1 GCA_004375725.1 Dehalococcoidia bacterium
TGGCAAACATCAACGATGTCAAGGTGATTGTATAACTCGGCCGTCGTTTTGTCAACACTGTCAGCAGTCGGGTAGTTTAAGAGGGCAAACAGCTGCGATTAATTGTCTTCAGAGCCACATTAACTTATAATAAGAGGAAAACTTGAGGTGACAGGGCCATAGATATTATCCCCGCAGTTGATATCAAAGGTGGCAGATGTGTCCGCCTGTACCAGGGTGACTACGAGCAGGAAACGGTCTTTTCCGACGACCCTCTGGAAGTAGCCCTGAAGTGGCAGGACAAGGGCGCCTCCAGGTTGCACGTCGTTGACCTGGACGGGGCGGTGGCGGGTGAACTGCGCAACCTGGAAATCATCAGGGAGATTGCCAGAGCCATACTCATCCCGGTGCAGCTTGGCGGCGGCATTCGCCGGCTGGAAACAATCGAAGAGGTGCTGAAAGAAGGCGTGGAGCGCGTGGTGCTGGGCACGGCGGCGGTGGAGAACGCCGAGCTCGTGGCCGAGGCCTGCCGCAAGTTCCGCGACTCGATTGTGGTGAGCGTGGACGCCCACGAGGGACAGGTGGCCATACAGGGCTGGCGCAAGACAACGGAACTGACCGCACATTCCTTTATCAGAGCTATGCTCAAGCTCGGTGTGAGGCGATTTATCTATACCGATATCAGCCGCGACGGCACGCTCACCGAGCCCAACTTCGACGCCATTTCCGAGGTCATTGATGCTACGAGGGCACCGGTTATTGCGGCGGGTGGTATATCCTCGCTCAACCACCTCAAAATGCTCCAGAAACTCGGGGCGGAAGGGGCAATTGTGGGCAAGGCCCTGTACACGGGTAATATCGACCTGAAGCGAGCCATCGATGCCGTCAGCCAGATGGGGTAGAACGAAATGAAATCGATTGAAAACTTAAAATTCAACGATAAGGAGCTTATTCCGGCGGTAATCCAGAGCGAGGAAACTGGCGAAGTGCTGATGCTGGGCTACATGAATGAAGAGTCGCTGCGCCGCACGCTAACCAGTGGCGAAGTCTGGTTTTACAGTCGCAGTCGGCAGGAGCTGTGGCATAAGGGTGAAACCTCGGGCAACCGCCTTCTGGTGCGTTCGGTATGGACGGACTGCGACAGCGATACGATTCTGGTGAAGGCCAAGCCTCTCGGCCCGGTGTGTCATACCGGCAGCCGGACCTGCTTCTTCCAGAAGTTTAACGAAGACGGTTCCGTTACCGTGCTTCAGGATGAAGGTTGAGACGCTTCCTCGGCGTCTATCTCAATGGCCTTTTTCAGAGCCACCAGCGCCACCTCTATCTGGTCGTCGCCGGGTTCTCTGGTCGTCATTCCCTGCAGCCATAGCCCCGGCAGCATCACCGCTTTAACCAGCGGGTTTTGGACATGGTTGGCGCCAAAGTGGATAAACTCATAGCCAAGGGCGGCAATCACCGGCATGAGCAGGACGCGGGAGAGTATCATCAGCCACAGCGAAGGTCGGCCGACCAGTGCAAAGACCATGATGGCAATCAGCAGCACCACAAAGAGAAAGCTGGTGCCGCAACGTACGTGTGCCTTGCTTTGTTTTTTCACAGCGGCAACTTCCAGCGGTGCTCCCTGTTCATAGGCATTCACTGCTTTGTGCTCGGCACCGTGATAGGTGAAGATACGCTTGATATCCGGCAGCAGGCCAACCAGCTTGAGGTAGGCAATGAAGATGACCAACCTTATGGCACCTTCGATCAGATGGAATACCAGGGACGAGCTGATGTAAGGATTGATCAGTCTGGTTAGGAACAACGGAATGATGAGAAACAGGACAACCGCCAGCAAAATGGCGACCGCGATCATAAGCCATACCGCTTTCCCGGTGATTTCTTCTTCCTCTTCTTCCAGCGAGACATTGGCGGAATAAAGAAGGCTGCTTATGCCCAGCACCATCGCTTCAATCAGGATGATTATGCCTCTGAGTAACGGTGTTTTTCGCACCCGGCCCGTATAGATTGATGACAGAGGTCGATTATCGGTAATCACCTCGTCGTTCGGGCGTCGCACCGCGGTAACCACCGCCTTTCGACCCCGTATCATCACCCCTTCGATGACTGCCTGGCCTCCGTAAGAAAATTTCGTCTTCATCAATGTGCTCCGATAAAGAAAAAGGAGCGGTGTCGAAAATCCCGCTCCTCATTTTCGGTCAACATGCTGAGTTAGTCTTTCACATTGTAACGCTTCTTGAAACGCTCCACTCTACCCGTGGCATCAAGGATACGCCTCTCTCCGGTATAAAACGGGTGGCACTGGCTGCACACCTCAACTTTCAGTTCCTTTCTGGTGGAGCCGGTGGTAAAAGTATTGCCACAGGAGCAGACAACTTTGGCATCATTGTAATATTTGGGATGAATTTTATCTTTCATAGCGGCTAGCTAGCGTAAATGCTGACCTTCCTTCGATTGTTACTGACCGGCTCAAACTTGACCATACCGTCAATGAGGGCAAAAAGGGTGTGGTCCCGGCCAACACCGACGTTATTTCCCGGGGATATATGTGTACCTCGTTGCCTGACCAGAATGGTACCGGCATTAACTACTTGTCCAGCGAAACGTTTCACGCCGAGTCGCTTGGGCTGACTGTCTCGCCCGTTGCGGCTGGAGCCGCCTCCCTTTTTATGTGCCATCTTTGGTTACTCCTTTTCTGCGGCGGCGGGGTTTCTTGGCCGGTTCTTCCAGAGACAATCCCGGCCCGACTATCTTGTCGATGACCAGCCTGGTATTGAGCTGTCGATGCCCCGTCTTGATACTATACCGGACTTTTGGCTTATATCTGAAGACAACGATCTTATCACCCCTGCCATTTCCCTGCGAAGTGGCAATTACCCTGGCTCCCTCAATCATTGGCGTGCCCAGCGTTACCTTATCACCATCGGCGATGCACAGGACTTTCTCCAGCTCCACGCTGCTGCCTTCGGCCACGCCCAGCCGTTCCACCTCTATGGTCTGGCCGGGAGATACTTTATACTGTTTGCCGCCGGTTTCAACTATCGCGTAAATGGTAAACCTCCCAATACAAAAACCAAGTCATTATACCAGTTGCCATGCTTGAGTGTCAAATACGGGAACGTAGCTTGCGCCACAGTGCCTCAACCCTCTCCTTTAGCTCGTCAAGAGCGCAATCGGTATCTATGACCACGTCTGCCTGTCTGATTCTTTCCTCATCGGTCAACTGAGCACGGATGCGGGCCAGTGATTGAGCTTCCGACAGTCCTTTTTGCTCTTTTAGCCGTTTGATTACAGTTGCTTCTGAAGCGCTCGTAACCCAGACTTCATCGACCAGAGATTTCCATCCCACCTCCAGGAGCAGCGGCGCTTCAACTATAATTATAGCAGCACCCTTTCTTCCGTATTCTTCCATCTGGGATTTTACCTGCTTGTATATCAGGGGATGCATTACCTGATTCAGTTTGGCTCTGGCACCGGGGTTGCTGAAAACAATCTCGCCCAGTTTTCGGCGGTCAATGGTACCGTCAGCGCTGATTATTCCCTGCCCAAAGGCATCAACCACTTCCTGCCAGGCTTTGGTACCAGGTTTGAAGACCTCATGTCCCACTTTATCGGCATCTATTACGACAGCTCCCAGATGGGCCAGGAACTTCGATACGGTGCTCTTGCCGCTACCAATGCCGCCGGTCAGACCGATGACTTTCATTATATCACCGCGTACTTCGAATTCAGATTAGTCTACTGCCCTCTCGTGTATTAGTCAAGCAATCACGGTTGTGGGTGCTAGACAACCCTGGCGATTTTCCGATATGATAAAAAATCGAGATAATTCATTGTCATCGAAATGACGCCGGTTAAGGAGGGGAAAATGCCTAAAATCTTCATTACCAGAACGGTGGCGCAGGAAGCTGTTGACCTCATCTCAAAATACGCTGAGGTGGATGCCTGGGAAGAAGAGCACCCGATACCGCGCGAGGAATTCCTCAGGCGTATCGCCGATGTCGATGGCATTCTGCAGTGGGGAGCTGACCCCATCGATGGCCAGGCTATGGACGCAGCGCCGAAACTCAAAGTTATCGCCAATGTGAGTGTGGGGTACAACAATATAGATGTTGAGGCTGCCACGCAAAGGGGAATCAGAGTCAGCAATACCCCCGGTGTGGTTACGGGCAGCACTGCCGACCTTGCCTTCGCCCTTATGCTGGCTATATCCCGTCGACTCATCGAGATGACGCAGATTGTTCTCAGGGGTGAATGGCGAAGTTTTGGTCCGATGGAAATACTCGGGTATGATGTGTACGGTAAAACGCTGGGTATCATCGGCATGGGACGAATTGGCGCCGCCGTGGCGCAACGGGCTAAAGGCTTTGATATGAAGGTGCTCTACCATAATCGGCACCGTCGCCAGGATGAAGCTGAACTCGGTGCCGAATACGTAAAAGATATACCAACATTGCTCGGCAGGTCCGATTTTGTCAGCATTCACGTTCCGTTGAGCAGAGAAACCAAACATCTAATTGGCGCCAAAGAGCTAGCCTGCATGAAGCCAACGGCGATACTGATTAATACTGCCAGAGGTGCGGTGGTTGACCAGAGAGCACTTTATGAGGTATTAAAGCGAAAGCAAATCCTGGGGGCAGCCCTGGACGTCACCGAGGAAGAGCCAATCTCACCAGACGACCCGCTGCTGAAACTGGATAATGTGATTGTCATGCCACATATCGGCACCCAGACCGAAGAAACAGGCATAAGCATGAGCCTTATGGGAGCGCAGAATTTACTTGCCGGCCTGAAGGGCGAGCCCGTGCCGAACTGCGTGAACTGCCATCTCCTCGGAGAGAAATAGTATAGACAGTTTATTTTATATCTACGGGGAACGTTTTTTGCTGCCAGATATGCTGCACATCCGGGCCTCTGAGGTTCAATTGCACTTCAGCGGTGCCTTTCTTCAGTGCCCGACAACGAAAGTGCTGTTCCATAATTGATTCTGTCCCACCATCTGTTTCTACTTTGTTGATTTCAAGTGTTGATGAGAGCAGTTCCAGCATGCTTTCGTCGACTGCGGCGGTCCACATGTAGCCGGTCGGTGGGTTGGTCGGTGTGGCAATAATAAATTCCTGGTTTACCTTTACGGTAATCACTTCACCAGGTTCCCGGTAGATACTTGGTTCTCCAGAACAGCCCACAAGCAATAAAATGCTGACAATTGATGCGGATACTGAAAGAAATCTCATTGAACCATATACTCGCTGAAACAGGAAATGGGCAGTAAAGGACTCGAACCTTCGACCTCTCGGATGTGAACCGAGTGCTC
>SOKS01000129.1 GCA_004375725.1 Dehalococcoidia bacterium
GATTGGGACAAAATACTTGAAGTCAACGCCAAAAGCGTGTATCTGACCATAAAGGCGGTGATGCCCCACATGATGGCCGCCCGATATGGCAAAATCGTCAATATCTCCTCTCGCTCCGGCAAAGAAGGCATGCCCGGCCTGTCTCACTATGCTGCCTCGAAATTTGCCATCATCGGCTTCACCCAGGGGGTCGCCAAAGAACTGGCGCAGTATGATATCAATGTAAATGCTGTCTGCCCTGGTATCCTGCGCACCGATATGTGGGAGAAAATCCTCGATGCTCGCTCGGCACGCATGGGCTTGCCAAGAGAAGAAGTCTGGTCAAGGGCAATGGAAACCATTCCACTGAAGAGGCCTCAGGTTCCGGAAGATATCACCAACGTGGTGCTCTTTTTAAGCTCCGATGTTTCCCGCAATATCACCGGAGAAGCGGTCAGCGTCAACGGTGGCGCGCGGATGGACTAGCCCTCTTCACCACGCATGGCTTATAGCATCTCCGGGGCATACCGTATGGCAGTTCAGTTCAAGATTGCTGAGACACGCCTCGTATCCGGGGCACAGCATGGCCAGCTTCTTTCTGGCCTCTTCCTTTACCCTGGCTTTCAGTTGTCCACCGTCACCGGTGGTTAACTCGAAGATGCCGGAGGGACATGCCGGCACACACTTACCGCAGCCGTCACAACGAGCGGTATCGACGGTGATAAAGTAATTTCCCGTGCCGTCGGCGTAACCATACTGCACCTTTGCCTCTACAGTTGCGGCCTTGCCCTGACCCCTGTCCCGGGCAAAGAGCGCCGCCCCCAGCGCGCCGATTATCTGCGGGTCCTCGCCGAGGAGAGGTTCAAGACCGACCTTTTCCCCCAACTGTGCCACCATCCCCTTGTTCTTGGCGATACCACCGGTAATGGTGAATTCTTTTTCCAATGAAACCCGCTTGAGCAGATTGAGGCAGCGGGTGGCGATTGCCTCATTCAGCCCGGCCAGAATATCCGCCTTGCTAACTCCCCGGCGCAAATAGGCAATGGCTTCCGACTTGGCGAAGACAGCACAGATGGTGTTGAAGGAAATGGCCTGTTTCGACCTGAGCGCGACCTCGCCGATTTCCTCCAGCGGGATGTTGAGCACATCGGCAATCATCTCCAGAAAGCGTCCGGTGCCACCGGCGCATTTATCATTCATAATGAAGTTGGTCACCCGGCCGTCGGCATCGCAGTTGATTGCCTTGCAGTCCTGCCCGCCCATATCCAGAATGGTTCTGACCTCCGGGAAATACCAGGTGATACCGCGAGCGTGACAACTTATCTCCGAGATATTCTCATTGGCGAAAGGTACGAGCACCCTCCCGTAGCCCGTGGCCACCACATATTCAATGTCATCAAGAGAAAGGCCGGTGCCATCCAATACCCTGGACATGGTCATCTGCGAGGTCTTGACGCTCTCCGGGCCGGTATCGCAGATCACCGATGAGATGATAGTGCCATCATTCATCACTACCGCCTTGGCGGCTCGGGAACCAATGTCTATTCCAGCTACTATCATCTGCCTATACCTTTATCGATGCTCTCCTGGGCGACAACGGCGGCACCCAGTGCCGCCACTAGCTGTGGTTCTTCCGGCACCAGGACACCGAAACCCAGTTCATCTTCTAATATCTTGACCAGTCCGCTGTTCCGCGCCACACCGCCGGTCACGGCAACATCGCGCTCGATACCGATGCGCTTGCACAATGAAATGATACGGCTCACCACGGAATAATAGATGCCGGCGATGATATCTTCCTTCGGCGTGGGTGGTTCACGGTGAACGTGAGATATTACCTCGGACTCAGCAAATACGGCACAGGTACTGGTAATACCGGCTCTGCTCTTGGCCTGAAAGGATAGCCTGGCCATCTCATCCAGTGGCATCTGCATCAGTTTGGCCATCTGCTGCAGGAAAATACCGGTGCCGGCAGCGCACTTGTCCTGGTTCACCCAGTCGTTGAGACGTCCACGTTCGTTTATCTTGATAATGGTGCTGCTCTCCGCGCCCATATCGATCGACATACGGACCGACGGGAAAAAGCGATAAATACCGCGGGCAAGGCAGGTGGTCAGCGACTTGGATTGCTGGCTCAGCGATACGTCTTTGCCGCCAACGCCGGTGGCAACAATAAAAACACCATTATCCTGCCTGAGTCCGGCCTGTTTGAGCACTTCACCAATAGCGGCCCTGGCACTCTGTTCGGACTCGTCACTGGTTTCAATCACAATTGAGGCGATAAGCCGGTCGCTGTCCAGGATGACCGCCTTCGTGGTCAGGCTACCGATATCTACACCGAGTGCTCTCATATCGAATGCACTTACCGGTCTTCCAGCATCTCGAAGAACTGCTCCATTTTTTCGCGTATCTCTGCCTCGGAGTTGATTGTCGGGTCAACGATATCACAGTCGATGGTCATTACCGGCACATCGACCTCATTGAGCAAATCCTTGAACAGTTTTACGGTGGCGCAGGTGTGCCGGCAGCCCATAAACGCCCAGTAAACGGCACCATCAACTTTGTACTGCTCGGCACAGTCAATAAGGTCCTGCAATACTTCCTGGCTGAGAGGCCCGTACATGCTGCGCCGCTCCGGTATCATGGCTGTTTTCCGGGCCACACTTTCCAGCGGTCGCGACGGGTCAAGCTTTCCCTCGGCCCATCGCGTAAATAGAGGCTCAACGACACTCACTGCGCCATACTCCTGTCCGATTTTCTCCAGAAACCCCATCAAATACATCGGCGGCACAAAAAGGGTCATCAGACGGAACCTCTCCGGAGAAACCGCTCCTTTCCCTTCACGAACCTTCTCTGCCAGCTCGTCGCGCAGCGTTTCCAGATACGCAATGGCTTCCGGTTGGCCGGGACAAAGATAGTCAACCGTCAGCAGTTGCAAAAAGCCCCTATTGGGAAATGGAGACGGCACCGCCTTGCGCAACTCGCCAATCTCCCGGAGTAGCTCCATCTGATGGTCCATTTTTTGCACAATCTCAGAGAGCTTATCCCAGTCCATCTTCTGTCCCGATTTCTCCTCAAGAAAGTCAATCATGTCCTCCAGTTCGCTCACCAGGTATTTATCTTCCGCTTCGCTACGCTGGAAGGGATGGTCGAGGAAAAACCCGGGGCACTTGGTGAGCTCCATTATCAGCTCACCACTCTTGGCCGTGTTATCGCAGATGAGGTTGGACCAGAGCATGGCGTCCGGTCGGGGCAGTGCGCCCAGAGCGAAGGCACCGGCGAGGCCACGGTGGGGGGAACATATTTCGGGGACCAGCCCCAGTTCAGCCCCCGCCGATAAAATCTCCGCTTGCTCACCGAGAAACAGCGCCATCATCCAGGTGGTCATCTCCGTGTGCATCGGCACGATATCCATGGCATAGAGAATCTCGCTGGGGAAAAACACGGTATGGGCAGCGATAAACCCACCTTCGTCATGGGCGTTCCGCAAGCGGGTGTAGTAACTGGACAGCATCTGGTAATACAGGGCTTCACTTTTTGGCGTATCCGGATTCGCCTGGTTCATCCGGGTGATAATCCGGCAGGCGCGGATGATGGCATTTATCTTGTTGCCCTTAGTATCGGGTACCTTCACTATCTTTTCCTTGCCTCCAGCATTTCCAGAAAAGCCTGCACCCTGGTTTGAATCTGCCCCGACCCCGAAGTGCCGTACTCCACATCAAGCGCCAGCATCGGCACGCCGATATCCTTGAGTCTATCCCGCAGCAGAGGCAGGTCGTGGGCATAGGGAACGCAGTAACGGATTATCTGACTGACGACACCGTCAACCTTGAACTCCTTGACCAGGTTGAGGATGCGCCTGAACCTCTCATCGGAAGGCACCATGCGGGCACAGGGGAAATTGCTCAGATAGCGCCTGGAAATCGCCTTAACGGGACTCTGCCCTTCGGCCAGAACCACCGGGTCAGACCAGTACCGGGTGCTGGTGCAGAGCTCGTCGGTTACCACCAGGCCTCTCTGCGCCTCTATCGACTTTATGAATTCCGGGTTGTTCATCACGCTCCCGACCACCATCAACCGTGCCCGGCCTTGGTGGCGGTTACTTGATTTACCCAGTTCATCAAGTAACTCTTTCAGCCACTGGTTGAACGTTTCTTTTGGCATGTGGAAACTGGTATTCAGCACCTCCATGGTCTCGGCACCGGAAATCGGCGGCGTGTCAGCTTTGCGCAGCTCGTAGAGCTGTTTCAGGAGGACTCTCGCCTGGTTGTAGACCTCAATCGAGTGGCGTAGCTGCTCATCGGCTATTTTCTGGCTGAGAAATTCCTCCAGGTGTTCTTTGAACTGCACCACCTGCTGATAATAGAGGCCGTGCGCCTTTTCCGTATATTTCCGGGGCACGGTGAGGATATGGTAGAACGGCGTTTTGATGTAGTGCTGCCAGAGGTCAAAGAGGCGTCGGGCGCCGTCACAGGTGGAACCGGCGACCATACCATCGAGGAACTCATACTCGCCCCTGAGGCCCATCTGCAGACAGCTTCGGGAAAACGAGCAGTTATTGATGTAGAGATAGGCATTGCCGTCTTCCAGTTCCATTTCCTGGGAGTAGCCGGTAACTCTGACCGGGAGGATTCCAGCGGCGTGTATTATCTCCTCAGGAACATAGGTGCAGAGCCAGCCGAACACTTTTTTACCCTGGTTTTTATGTTCCCGAATTTGCTCAGTCCGGGGAAAAGTATCGTTTATTTGACGGAAGCGCCCAAGCGTCTTCAATTGACCTGCCGTTGTCTGCGTAACGTCTATGACCATAATAAGCCGGCCGATACTACTTCACTAAGAATTTATCCGACGGTCAGGATAATCTAAAAGGCTATTATAACGTCTTAAAACCTGAAATTTCAAAATTCCAGGTCAGGGTGGAAACCGACAAATATGGATCCTGGGCCGGAGCCATAGCCCATCACCGGGCTGTACTCGCTGATAAGTATGCGCTGGCAGTCGAAATTCTGTCGAAGCAGCTGGCTGAGCCGCTCTGCCATCTCGGGCGCCGCAGCATGCATCAGCATGAAGTGCAGCGAATTCGACTCAGCCTCCGCTTTGATGAGGTCGATTAGTTTCTGGTAACCTGCCTCACGGTTTCTCACTTTACCAACAAATTCCAGGGTGCCCTCTTCGGTCATCCGGTTAATTGGCTTGATATTGAGCAGCGCGGCTACCCTGGAAGCAAACTTGGACATGCGGCCCGTACGGTAAACGTAGCGCAGCGTATCCAGCATCATCAGGCCTCTGGT
>SOKS01000147.1 GCA_004375725.1 Dehalococcoidia bacterium
AATGCGGATATCATACTCTTTGACCAGTTCCGGGGGCAAACAGCTTGTGGTGTCGGTGACGATACCTATTTTGGACATGACAAACCCTCCTTTGCAGATTTATATTACCCCACCGTCAATGCAGATGACCTGTGCCGTAATGTAGCTCGCTCGCTCGCTGGCCAGGAAAGCAACGAGTTCGGCGACATCATCTGGAGTGCCGAAGCGCTTTAACGGAATGCGGGACAGAATGATGTCTCTGGTCTCCAGAGGCAATTTATCGGTCATCTCGGTGGTAACGAATCCGGGCGCAATGGCGTTTACCGTTATGTTCCTCGAGCCAAGCTCCCGGGCAACGCTCTTGGTGAAGGCGATAAGCCCTCCCTTGGCGGCAGAGTAATTTGCCTGTCCCGGGTTCCCCACTATTCCGGCGAGAGACGCGATGTTGATAACCCTGCCCCAGAGCTGTTCCATCATGGAGCGCACGGCAAACTTGGTGCAGAGGTAAGCACCGCGCAGGTTGGTGTTCATTACCTCATCCCAGGTTTCATCCGCCATTCTGGGCAGGAGGTCGTCTTTCACTATCCCCGCGTTATTCACCAGGATAGAGATTTTCCCCCACCGGTCCACGATTTCACGGACCATCGCCCTGACTTCTCTGGCATCGGCAACGTTGGCCTTCACCAGCATTGCCTCCCCACCACCTCTTTCTATTTCCCCTGCCAGACCGGCGGCGGCCTGGTCGCTGGCCAGGTAGTTAATGGCGACCCTGGAGCCAAGGCTGGCCAGCCTGAGGGCGATGGCTTTGCCAAGTCCCCTTGAGGCGCCGGTAACCAGTGATACTTTCCCTTCCAGTTCTTTCGGTTCCATTTGCTGCTCTACGGAAAACGCCTGATTATCAGGCTGCAATTTTGGCCGCCCATGCCGAACGAGTTGGACAGGCAGACATTGACCGGCTGGCGTCTGGCTTTATTGGGCACGTAGTCAAGGTCACATTCCGGGTCAGGCGTTTCGTAATTGATTGTCGGAGGGATGATTCCTTCCCTGACCGTCATTACCGCGGCTACTGCCTCAGCCGCGCCCGCGGCGCAGGCGAGATGCCCGATCATCGATTTATTGGAGCTTATCGGTATTTTATAGGCTCGGTCACCAAAGACCATTTTTATCGATCTGGTCTCGGCGGCGTCATTCAGTCTGGTGCTGGTGCCGTGGGCGTTTATGTAGTCGATTTCTTCCGGTGCGACGCCAGCGTCCTGTAGTACCATGTGCATGGCAATTGCCTGCGTCTCCGCATCAGGCGCGGTCTCACTGTAGGCGTCAAAAGACCAGCCGGCGCTGGCCAGTTCGGCCAGAATGGGAGCCTTGCGTTCCCGGGCGTGCTCCAGCGTTTCAAGTACCAGTATGCCGGCACCTTCGCCGAAAACAAAGCCATCACGGTTGAGGTCGAAGGGGCGGCTGGCTTTGGCGGGGTCTGTTTCTCTGGACAGGGCGCCTATCCGGGCGGTACTGGCGATAGATATCGGGTTGACATTGGCCTCCGCGCCACCGGCAATAATGACGTCGGCGTGCCCCAAACGCAGATGGTTCAGGGCCGTGCCAAGGGCATCATTGCCGCTGGCACAGGCACTGTTCAGGCTGGTATTAGGCCCCTTGGCGCCGATCTCCAGAGCTGCCTGAGCGGTGACCATGCTCGGCGCTGTTTTGGCGATGCTGAGGGGGTCGATGCGCATCGGGCCCCGTTTCCTGAGCACCTCGCCCTCGTCGGCAATAATCGACATCATGCCGCTGGTGGCGATAATCACGCCGACCTTCTCCGGCTTCTCTTGTGACATATCCAGCCGGGCTGATTCGATGGCCATCTTCACCGCCGCGATGGCGAACTGGATACAGCGGGAGGTGCGGTCGACGCGCTTGAGGGGCATGTATTTTTCCGGGTCAAAGTTCTTGACCTCGGCGGCCACACTGACCGGATAAGCGCTGGCATCGAACAGGGTAATCGGGCCAGAACCTGACCGACCGTTGACCAGTCCCTGCCAGTATTCCGCAACGGAAAGGCCCAGCGGCGTAATGGCACCCATCCCGGTGACGACGATGCTCGGTAAGGTCAGCGTTCTCCCCATCAATTTTCCCCGGTTTTGGGAGTTATAAGTGTCAGTGATACACCACCGTCTATAACGATAATCTGACCCCGTATCATATTTGACTGGCCGCGGCAGAGAAAAGCGACCAGCTCAGCGATGTCCTCCGGCTTCACTATCCGGCCAGCTGGCGTGGTCTGCCAGGCTGACTGCGGCAGATTCGGGTCGGCGGTGTACAGTTTAAGGGTTTCCGTTTCCACAGCACCGGCGGCAATGCCGTTGACGCAGATGCCCCTGGGGGCCAGCTCGATGGCCAGATAACGGGTAAGCGCCTCCAGGGCGGCCTTTGATACGCCAACCGCCGTGTAGATGGGCAATACCAGGCGCGAGCCGAGGCTGGAAATGCTGACCATTTTCCCGCCGCTTTTCATCAACCTGGCGGCTCTCTGGGCACATAATAAAAAGGCACGCGCGTTGATATCCATGGTCCAGTCCCAGCCGCGGTCGTTCAGGTCGAGGGCCGACCGTGCTACGCCGGAAGCGGCATTGTTGACCAGTATATCCAGTCGGCCAAACTGCGACTCTATCTCATCGAACATGCTCCCTATCTGCTCCGGCTCGCCAACATTGGCCTTGATGATGTGGGCTTTGACGCCTCTATCACGCGCTTCCTGAGCGGTACTCTCGGCGGTGCTTTTCTTGCGGAAGAAATTAATGACGACATCGGCACCTTCCTCGGCCAGTTTCAGGGTGATGGCCCGCCCGATGCCCCGGGAACCGCCGGTAATCAACGCCACTTTACCTGCGAGCGCTTTCCTGTCGCCCATCGTTACGCTTATTTCCCTTTTTCGCCTATTTTGCGCTCGATATAGGCGATGAAGTCACCCATGTTCTTGATTTCTTGCAGTTCCTCATCCTGTATCTCGATGTCATAGGTATCTTCCAGTGCCACCAGTATCTGGACGATATCGAGCGAGTCGGCCTCCAGTTCCTCGAAAGTGGCCCCGGGTGAGAAAGCAACCTCCGGCTTGCGGGTGACTCTGGTCACGATCTTTTTCAGCGTTTCTTCGACTGACATATGAGGCTCCTTTAAATCATTCAGTTTAAGCACTGGTAAATGGCTCGAAGCCAGCTTCTTTCAGTTTTTCGCGCGCCGCGGCCAGCTCTGTCCTCAGTGTGCCAACCAGGTCCTTCTCCACGGCGAGCTTGGCCTGCTCGATGGTCTTGGCGATTTCCTGGTGACGGCTGCGCCCGTGAGAAACGCAGGCGACACCATTGACCGCCCAGAGCGGCCCGCCACCACTGACGGCGGCGGCATTAGTTGCCCGCAGCAGGCCTTCAGTGATTGCTTTAATCTCGTTTTCCGCCAGTTTACCTCTGATGTTTTCCTCAAGCCAGCCGGCGATGGTCTTGCCCAGTGACTCGCAGAACTTTACCACGATATTCCCCACGAAGCCGTCGCAGATGATGACATTGGCCTTTCCTGAGGGTATGTCGTAGCCTTCAACATTGCCAATGAAGTTCAGCCCGCACTTCTGGAAGAGAGGGTAGCTTTCCTTTACCACTTCATTGCCTTTGCCCTCCTCCGCGCCAATGCTGAGCAGCGCCACCGTCGGGTTCGGGATATTCATCATTTTCCGGGCATAAACTGTGCCCACGATGGCAAAGTCGAGCAACTGGTATGGCTGGCAGTCCACGTTGGTGCCCAGGTCCATCATGAGGGTGTTGGGCGCAAAGCCGAGGAATGGGCCACCTGCCACCGGACGGGACATTTCCTCGATGGTGCCCAGAATGTACAGAGCGGCGGCGACCACACCGCCGGTAGGCCCGGCGCTGACCACGGCATCGGCCCTGCCTTCCCGCACCAGCTTGGTCGCCACGGCAATCGAGGCATCTCGCTTCTGACGCAATGCGTAGGCGGGAGGTTCGCCTTCGACCAGGTACTCGCCGGCATGAACGACTTCGATCTCGGCCCCTGACACATCGTGTTTGGCCAGCTCCTGATTCATCCGGTCCGAGGGACCGACCAGGTCAATCTGTACGCCGTATTCCTTGGCGGCGATAACGGCGCCTTTCACGATCTCTTCGGGGGCATAATCGCCTCCCATGCCGTCGACTGCGATTCTCATTTGTCTCCCACCTTTACTTTGGCATCACCGGTAATAATCGGTTCATTATTCTGATTGCGGCATAGAATATCGCAGTCAATCATCTGAAAACCATCACCTTTTTCCATCCGGCGTATAGTACCGCTAACGGTAATGACATCGCCGGGGCGAGCTGGTGCGCGGAACCGCACATTGAGCTTACCACCGGAGAGCCAGTCGCGCCCGAAGGCATTGGTCATCATCTGGGATACGCAGGCAAGAATGAGCATACCATGGGCCACTGTCCCACCCAGGGGGGTCTTGCGGGCGTAGTCGGCGTCAATGTGAATAGGGTTGAAATCGCCACTTGCCTTTGCGTACAGGTTGATATTATCCTGGCTGATATTCTTTTTTAACGTCGGCAGGCTCGCACCCTCTTTAAATTCAACTGGCGTTGACATCGCACTTCCTCATATCGTTACCGTCACGGCACTGGCAGGATGAAGCCTGTTTTGCCGGCCAGAACCGGTCTGTTCTTCTGGTTAACAACACTGATAGCAACGGTCATCAAATGCAGCTTGCCCCGTTCCTGTATTCGACTCACCGTGGCATGGCCGGTTAAGACATCCTGCGTGCTGACAGTATCAGTGAACTCAAACTCCTGCGAAACGTGTATGGTCCCGGGCGGCATTGAGATGGCGTTGATTAATGCCTTCAAGGCAAGGGCAGCCACCGCCATTGGTGGCACGAGTCCCGTGTCCTGATATAGGACGTTATCTTCCTCAATTGCCTTCAGGTAATCGGCTACGATTGTGGAGTCTACCTGGAAGGTTGCGGGAGGGAACTCCTGACCGGTTTTCAAACCTTGATATGACATCTTGCTGTGTTCTGCCATGGCGCCTGGTGCAAAAGATTGGCGCTCTCCTGCATACCTTGAGTATCGAGGTATTTAATTACTGATATTAATCACAATGAACTTGTTTGTCAAGGCGTTTGGAGAAGGAAAATCCACCCCGCGGATTATGGTCTGGCATACATCTTGAGAAGGTTCTATCCAATGTCCATTATACATTCTGCATCCATATTATGTTTAGAAAGTAGGAAA
>SOKS01000044.1 GCA_004375725.1 Dehalococcoidia bacterium
TGCCTTGACCGTGCTGTTAAAATGGAGTAAATTCAATTGGGAAATTCTCCATAATAGCCAGCGAATTTATCAGCTTATGCCTACACTTTTGTTAGATAGAAACGCCATCAAGACCCTGATCGAGATGTCAGACGTTATCAATGTGGTGGAAGAGGCTTTCAGGATGTGCGGCGAAGGCAGGGGAAGGATGCCAGCCAAAACATATCTATCCCTTGAGCATGGTGATTTCAGGGCAATGCCCGCTGCCTTGCCGGGGGGTGCGGGTATGAAATGGGTAAGCGTACACCCTCAGAATTTGTCTCTTGGTTTGCCTTCGATTATGGCTATCCTGGTCTACAATGACCCGGAAACGGGATACCCGCTGGCAATAATGGACGCTACTGAAATCACAGCCTATCGAACCGGTGCGGCAGCGGCTATCGCCTCCAAGTATCTAGCGCGACCAGATTCGCATACGATTGGAGTTATCGGTGCTGGATTTCAAGCGCACACGCAAATACTGGCTCATGCCGAGCTGTTCAGCCCCATCTCAATAAATGCTTTTGACGTTTCCAAAGCTGCAATGGATAGACTAGCTTGTTCTTTCCCACAGTTTTCCGTTAAAAATTGTTCCATTCAAGAGACTGTGGCATCAGATATAGTATGTACATTGACACCCTCTCGCAGTCCTGTTATCAAGAGAGAGTGGATAGCCGCAGGGACTCACATAAATGCCATCGGTGCCGATGCACCAGGCAAGCAAGAACTTGACCCCTCCATACTCAAGGAGGCAATCGTCGTCGTTGATGACTTGAAACAGGCTAGTACCAGCGGGGAGATTAACGTCCCTATTCAGAAAGGTACCTATAGTATCGGTGAGGTCTATGGAACACTCGCCGAGATAGCCGTAGGCAAGAAGAAAGGAAGAACAGACAATAGCGCTATTACTGTATTTGATTCGACTGGAATCGCGGTTGAGGACATAGCTGTGGCCAAGCTCCTGTTTGAGAAGGCTAAACGGGCGGGTGGTTATCCGTCCATTGACTTGATAGGGACATGAGGCAATAGGAGATGAAAGTAATCGATTTGCGTAGCGACACTGTCACCCATCCCACACCTGAGATGAGGAAGGCAATGTTTGAGGCGGAGGTGGGGGACGATGTCTATGGTGAGGACCCCACGGTCAACCGCCTTGAGGCGATGGCGGCGGAGATGATGGGCAAGGAAGCGGCGCTTTTCACTACGTCCGGCACTCAGAGCAATCTTACTGCGGTGCTGACTCATACCAAACATGGCGACGAAATTATCGTGGGAGATGAGGCACATATGCTCTGGTACGAAATGGGAGGTGCTGCCGCCCTCGGCGGTGTGACTATACGCACCGTGTCCAATGATAGGCGCGGCCGTCTCAGTCTGGATGATATTGACCGGACAATTCGGGCCAAGGATATCCACTATCCAGAGACCAGGCTACTCTGCCTTGAAAACACACATAATCGCTGTGGTGGAACAGTTCTTACGCCAGACTACACAAATGAAGTCTGTGATCTAGCCCATACACGCGGGTTAAAGGTATATCTGGATGGCGCTCGCATTTTCAATGCCACAGTCGCTCTCGGCGTATCAGCGTGCACGCTCACCCAAAACGTGGATTCTGTGGCATTATGCCTTTCGAAGGGGCTGAGTGCACCGGTTGGGTCGCTACTGTGCGGGAGTAAGGATTTCATTGAGCGAGCCCGTAAGTTTCGTAAGATGCTGGGTGGTGGCATGCGGCAGGCGGGGGTTATCGCAGCTGCCGGCATCGTGGCACTGGAGACAATGGTAGAGCGCCTGGCGGAAGACCACAACAATGCCAGACGTCTGGCACAAGGGCTTACGAACATCGAAGGAATAACGCTGGCCCAGGATGACATACCTACCAACATCGTAATGTTTGACCTCTCCCCAGAGTTATCTGTCGCCGAGTTTTTTAAAAGTCTCGAGAGAGCAGGGGTAAAGGTAGGCTTACGTGACGGCCGCCCATTCCGTGCGGTTACTCACCGCATGGTCTCATCCTCAGATATTGACGAAGCACTGATACGGATCGAAGCAGTTTGTCGTAGGCTCCGTTGTCGGACCTCAGAATAACCTCGGCATAACAGCATTACAGCAGTCGTTCTGTCCATTTATCTCAGGCTAGCCTGTATAGACTGTTTGACGAGTGACCTGGCGGCGACCTTATCTCTTTGCCCTTCGGCATCTTCTGAGCCAGATTACCAGAGGTAAAATTGAATCTATCTTTAGCGTTTAAGGTGACTGAAAGACTGCACAATCCGGCATAATGTTCAATTGTCTGAGGCACATGCACCCGTTCAGTGCACACGACGAGAGAAGGATAACAGATTATTAGCTACAATATTTCCAGCAGCGTTGAGGAACTCTGCGATGACCTCTTTGATAAACATACCGCTGGCAGCAACAGATTCTAGCACAAGAGTAATGCCTGGTGGCGGTCCCGGTGGGACTGGAGGTGGCGCCGGAGGAACTGGCGGGATAACCACAACTGGAGGCGACAAAGTGGTGAAGGTGTAGTCGTCCGAAATGGCAACAACCTCCGTACCGGGAATGGCTGCCCTTACTCTAAAGTGATAGGTGGTCCTCGGACGAAGCCTGATTAAGGTCACACTATGCTCCGAGACAAGAGTGGTATCCACACTGGTCTCAAAACGATAGTCAGCTATGTCATCATGAGGCTTGGTATCATAGAATACCTGCGAGGTGGCAGCGCCATTCGTTTTCCAGGATATGGTAGCCGTGAAGTAGCCGATGTCTGAGGCAGAGACTTCATAGGTTACCAGTGGAACAGAGCCGCTAACCCCCGTAGCCCCGGTTGCTGCCATGACTTGCCCGGCGGGTAACATCAGGCAGACCAGTAGAATTACACAGCAAGCCGCTCTCCATTTCATTTAACTCGTACCCCGCCGTCTCACGGCAAGAAAATAGACCAGTAACCCGACGACTATAACACCAGCCGCCACGCCGCCGATTAACGGCCAGTTCACCCTGGCAGGCGACCCCACCATAATTGCCCAGATGCTGAGCTGATTGGTGTTGGCGCTTACGGTCATTGCGTCCCGGTCCAGATTCGTTTTGAGCACGGTCCATCGGCCGTCTGCCATGTCCCAGCGGGCCAACTTCAACCTTGCCGCCTCGCCCTCGGCTCTCTCCAGGTCGGCCGGCAGGTATTTCACGGTTACCGTCGCTTCCTTGGCCAGCAGGCCAGGCAGGCCGTCAACACGAAAGGCGGTCGCCGCCATGCTATAACCGGATGGCGGGGGGGCAAGCTGGTCCAGTGGATAGCTCCGCAGTGAAATCTCCACCTCGCTGAATACCGCGCCCTGGGGGAAGGTGACAGAGAATCTCCCGTCCTCTGTCTGCAGGGTTGAAGCGCTGTCGGCGGTGAGCGTTATGCTGACCGGTGGGGCCGGTGGCACATACGGCATTCCCACTTCAAAGCTGCCTTCCGCTTCATCAAGCAGGGTGCCGTCCTCAAGAAAAACGCTGGCTTGTGCATCATATGTGCCCGGGTCAAGGTCACGGCCGGGAATCCATTCTGCGACAAGCTCCCGCGAATATCCGGGTATTACTACTGCTGGTTTGCTTCTCACGATGTCCAGGATATCTCCCTGGGCATCGAAAATGGTCACGTTGCTTTGAACCTCGTAATGGACATTACCTTCATTGGCATAGGTTACTTTTATGGGAATGGGCTTGCCGGATTCGACCGGCTCAGACCCGATGAGTTTTATACTGCCCTGCTGTACCAGGTGCGACCCGGCGATAGTGAGCCTGACCAGGACACCCAGGCGGCTGACGGTTGTAATCGCTTCCCCGTCTCTGGGCGTGGCAACAACGAGGACAACAGCATATCTGCCGCCGTCAGTTCCCTGGGGAACGGAGACAGTCAGGTCAATCTCCTGGCTTTCACCTGGCTCAAGAGAGAATTCGGCAGGATCGAAGTTGATGTACGCCACCGCTGATAAAGGGTTGGTATCGGGCTCCAGCACTTCAGTGCTGCCGCCTATTCCCTGCCCATAACCCGCCAGTTTTACCTCGAAATCCATGGGTTTATCTGAATCGTTGCTCACGGTGATGGAGGGCAGAGTATGTTGGCCTTCGGGTACCAGCATATCCATAGAGCCGGGGCTGATACCTAGCTGGGTCAGAGCTGGAGAAGTGACCAATGCCAGTGCCATCAGTGCTATAAATATACCAGTAATAATTTTCATTTCTCGGTCACCGTGAACGTGATGGTTACGGTGTAGCCTTCGGCAACTTCGTCCGTATAAGCGACTGACTGGCTAACGTAGAACGGCACATCATACGTGCCAGCCGTACTTACATCCAGGAAAGTCTGCGATGCATCCGCCGGGTCAAGGTTATCGGCAGCGGGGCCCATCGAAAGTTTATTAGCCAGTACGTAGCTCCCGCTGGCCATATAGCCCGTGTTGCTCGTATTGGCATCTATGCCGGTCACGGTGTAACCATCGGAGTTGTCGCCCGCCAGGCTTCCAGTGGAACTGCCGGTGGCTGTCGCGCCCGGAGCCATTCCGCCCAGCCCTATCGCCGGCGGCGCTGTGAATGTGTACCCCGGAGGGGCGACTGAAATACCAAGCCCGTCGATAATGTAGCTCGCCTTGCAAACGATAGAGATCTCATCGTTGCCGGCGAAAACCAGCCCGACAAAGCTGCCATCTTTATCTACCACGGAGCCTGAGTCACCCGACGCTTCGAATGGCTGGGGTATTGCAATCTGGTCATAGAAGTACGCCCACATATTCGTATCGTACTGAACCCAGCCGGCGGCATTGGTGGAATATACTGTTCCTTCAGTTACACCAGTCGTCCGCCCGGACTTCCTCACGGTATCCTCCTCTGCGACCGTTGTCGTCCCTGAAACCTGGTAATTGCCCGTCTCACCGAATTGCCAGCCGCTCAGCCCCTCAACCTCAGGGTCAAGAGCGGCTATTGCCGCATCGGCGTAGTTGTACGTCGGGTTAGGTCTATTAGAATTGTTGTAGAAAACGATAGGGATGTAACTCTCCAGCGCCCCGACCTGATTGGCTGATGTCCCTCCATCCAAGGTTCCCGGCTGAATAATGGCTGTCCCCAATTCAAGAAAAGCACTGTCGTCGGGATCCATTGCTATAACATGAGCATTTGACAGAATCTTGTTATCGTAAGTCACCATGCCCA
>SOKS01000050.1 GCA_004375725.1 Dehalococcoidia bacterium
CCGCCAATGAGGACCACCTTATCGCCCGGCTGCTGCTTACCGTGCCGGGCAATTTTATTCGGCAGCAGGCCCAGTGTCCCGCAGTACACCAGCGGGTTGGCCACGTAACGCTCATCAAAGAGAATGGCGCCGTTGAGTGTCGGTATGCCGAGCCGGTTGGCGTAGTCAGCCACTCCGGCCCGCACTCCTTTGAACATACGGCGGGGGTGCAGTACTCCCTGGGGTAACCTGTCGTAAGGTAAATCGGGTGGGCCGAAACAGAAGACATCGGTGTTGGCGATGGGCTTTGCGCCCAGTCCGGTGCCGAGAGGGTCACGGATGACACCGCCAATTCCGGTGGCGGCCCCTCCGTACGGCTCCACCGCCGAGGGATGGTTATGCGTTTCCACCTTGAAACAGAGTGCCCACTGACCATCAAAATCGATCACACCGGCATTATCCACGAAAACGGAAAGGCACCAGGGCTTGTCGAGCTCGCGGGTTGCCTTCATCACGGTGCTTTTCAGCAGATTGTCCACTACCTTGTTATCCAGCGTGAACCGGCCCTTGAATGTCTTGTGGACACAGTGCTCCGACCAGGTCTGGGCCAGCGTCTCAAGCTCAACATCGGTCGGGTTACGGCCCTGCTTCTGGTAATAATCAACAATGGCCTGAAATTCATCAGCGGTGAACCCGAACTGCTTCTGCAATGCCGTCCGGTCGGCGGTCAGGATATCGACTGCTTCCAGCTTGAAATGATATTTTGGGTTCTCCGGAAAGCTGAGCTGTTCCCGCTCCACTACGTGCTGGATGATGGGGTTCACCAGCAATCGGCTGCAAATAACTCCCACCTGTTCACCGGTTAGCTGACCTTCGATGAGATACCGCTTTGAAGTCTTGACCGCGCTCACAGCCTCCACCTTCAGGTCCCGAATCGCCTTCAGGACACTATCCTCAACCGGGTCGGTAACTCCAGGATTATAGGCGACCTCAACAGCATGGTATCTGGATTCATCAACTGGCTCGGCCGGTGCACCCTGCTGGTAGCTGCAGAGCTGGGTAACGGGGTCGGCGAGGAGACTGCACCCTATCAAATCCAGCGTCGGCGCATCGAGCTCGGCATCAAGCCAGTAGATATCCACGACGCGTACATCAGATACGGTCGTAATGCCAAGGTCATGGATGTCTTTGACCAGTCCCTGCCCTCGGGCATCTGGTAGATGGCTTTTCAGCCGGACCTCTATTCGGTGCATCTGCTCGTCACTCTATTACCCGGAGATTAAAAAGAGGGGCTTGCGCCCCTCCTGAACACTCAAAATGCTCGTTCTTCTTCACCCGATTCATGAACTGAGTAATTCGCTGACTACTTCGTTGATTTCACGACCGTCCGCCCGACCTCTAAGCTGTGCCATAAGCTTTGGCATTACTTTGCCTTTATCACCCGGCCCTTCGGCGCCCACTTCTGTAATGACCTTTCGAGCGGCCTCAACAACCTCTTCCCGGTTCATCTGCTGCGGCAGGTATCCCTGAAGTACGGCCAACTCCGCCTCTTCCTTATCAACAAGGTCCTGCCGGTTTCCCTGCTTGAAGGCCTCTATGCTCTCGTGATGCTGCCTGACCTCTTTGGTGATAACGCCAAGGATATCGCTGTCCTCCAGCTTGGCCTGCCGGGCAATTTCGGCATTGTTGATTGCCGCCATCAGCATCCTGATGACACCCCGCCTCACGGTATCGCCGCTTCTCATTGCCTGTTTGAGGTCACCAGACAGCTTCTGTTTCAGGTTTGCCTCTACCATATTGTCCTCACCAATGGACTACCTTCTCGTTTCTCTGGCGATACTGCGTCCTTTTACCGCTCTTTTACGTTTGCGCCTGACGCTTGGCTTTTCATAGTGCTCCCGACGACGTACTTCCGATAAAATGCCGGTTTGCTGGACCCGACGGTTGAACCGTTTGAGCAAACTTTCAAAGCTCTCGTTATCGCCCGCCACTACCTCGGCCAAATAGCATCATCCTCCTTACCAAAACCAGATTATTTTTTATTTTCAACATCTGGGAAGATGACCACACCAGAGCATCGATACTACAAAACACGGCACCATCACATTTTAGTCAGTAGCTGAACCCAATGTCAAGAAAGGATAAGGACTCCAACCAGCGAATTTTAATGAAATTTTATCACCATTTTAACGATATCTTAACTTGTCCCGTTTAGAATGAACATGGAATATATATGGACAAATGGCGCTAATTCAGGTATATTGACATTTGCCATTTGGCGAATTAGAATAATGAACATGGAGGAGTGTAGTCATGCCACGAGTAAATAATGATCTTGGCAGAATAATAAAACAGCAGAGAATCACCATTCCGCTGACTCTTCAGGAACTCGCTGCCACTTCGAGCGTGTCTTCCTCTCATCTAGGACGTATTGAAAGGGGCGAGCGCTTTCCTTCAGCTCACATCCTGCGCAGAATTGCCAAGCCGCTTGGCTTTGACGAGGATGAACTCTTTACTCTCGCCGGCTTTCTGTCGCCACAGACTTCCGGAGTAGCTGAAGAGAAAAGTGCCACTTACGGCAACCGACGCCTGGACCCGTATGTTGCCAAGGTGTTAGCGGAAGAGTCAATTGAGATTCAGCGGGCGGTCATTGGCATTCTCAACACGATAAAACTCGTCGCCAAGGGAATGAGCAAAGGGAACGAGTAATATCCTGCTGACCGGAGAAGATTAATCGAATTCACCGAGGGCGGGAGACATGGCAGGTGTGAAACAGATAAATAACAAGAGAAGCCAAAAGATCGGCTTTGGCGATGCCACCGTTCATGAGCTGAAAACGCTGCTTACCGCCATCATTGTTTCCGCAGAACTTCTAGCCGAAGAGCTTCAGCCTGACCATAAAAGTATGCCGCTAAGACTTATCCAGAATATCACTCGCAATGCGCACAGCCTTGATGAAAAGCTGGCCAACTTCTCGGAAATGGCCGGGCTACTTTCCGGAGAGTTCTCCTTTCAACCAGAACTGCTTGAGATTGGACCGGTCATTCATGGCGTTACCGCCCAGATTTATCCAATCACGCACAGCAAGAAACAGACCTTACACGTTGATTTGCCCACCACACTACCTCATATCAGGGCCCACCGTCATTACCTGGAACAGATACTGCTGAACTTGCTCACCAATGCCAGCAAGTTCACTCCAGAGGGAGGGAACATAACGGTGAGCGCCACCAGTAATGACGCCAACCTTATGATTGAGGTGGCTGATAACGGCATGGGCATTCCGATTAATAAGCAGGACCTGGTCTTTCAACCCTATTACCAGATTAACGGGGGCAAAGGAAGCGGACTGGGACTGGCCATTACCAAGTTCCTGGTAGAACTTCACGGCGGCAAGGTCTGGCTGGAGAGTACACTGGGAAAGGGTAGTCGCATTAGCTTCTCCCTACCGCTATCTGACCAGAGATAAGTACCGGGGTTGTACGGATGAAAGTAGTAGTTATTGATGATTCGCCGGAAATAATAGAGGTAGTGACACTGTGCTTCCAGCTACGGTGGGGCAACACCACGGTGTTTCCCGCCAATGATGGCAGCAAAGGGCTGGAGCTTGTCGAGAAGGAAAACCCTGATCTGGTCATACTTGATATCGGGTTGCCCGATATGGATGGTTTCCAGGTGCTCCGCGAGATACGGCGCTTCTCTCAGGTGCCGGTAATAATGCTTACCGTGAAGAACGAGGACACAGACATCGCTAAGGGGCTTGAGCTGGGGGCCGATGACTATGTTACCAAGCCCTTCAGCCATATTGAACTGCTGGCCCGGGCGCAGGCGGTAATGCGCCGCGCCGTGGGTGGGTCTGAGCCGGCTGAGGAACAGCCCTACACCAGTGGGAAATTGCACGTCGACTTTAACCGCCATGAGGTCAAGATTGACGGCAGACCGGTGAAGTTTACGTCCACGGAATACAAATTGCTTTACTATCTCATCAAGAATGAAGGGCGTTTGCTTTCCCATGAAAACCTGCTCGCCAAAGCCTGCGGCGAAGCATATCGTGACGCCAGAGACCTGCTCCGGGTGCACATCCAGCACCTGCGGCAAAAGCTCGGTGATAACGTTGAGTCACCCCGCATCATCGTTACCGAGCACGGTATGGGCTACAAATTTGTCAGTCCCGTCTGAGCTCTGGCCGAACAACCCAGAGACTTTCCGGTAAACTTCACTACTCATCATTCCGCACGCCCTTCTTTACGAAACTTTAATAGAACCTTTACGAAATCTTTATTTTTTTTATGCCTCTCTTTATGCCCGCATGTTAGATTAAAAGCGTAGCAATCATCGCAGCCTTAGAGGAGCTGAGAATGGAAAAGATAACTGTATTCCTGGCAGACTGGCAAGTGCTCTTCCGCGAAGGCATTCATTTCACCCTGTCCGGTGAGGAAGATATGGAAGTCATTGGTGAGGACGTGGGCAACGAGCAGGCACTTGATTTTATTGAAGCCAACCCACCACAGGTAGCCATTCTGAACGCCAGCCATGATAAGGTAAACGGTTTTGAGGCTACGCGCCAAATTAAACAGATCCTGCCCGAAGTATCGGTCATTCTGGTCATGGATAATTATAACGAAGGGCAGCTTTTTGACGCGCTGAAAAGCGGGGCCAGTGCCTGCTTCACCAAGGACGTCGACCCCGAGGTCGTCGTCAACTCAATACGGGAAGCAGTGAAGGGCAAACAACCGATAAGTGAGGCCATCTGGAAACCGGAAATTGCCTCCCGGATTCTGGATGATTTTACCGCTTTCTCCTCGCTCGGCGAGGAGGTTGGGAAACTGCTGGCGCACCTTACTACTCGTGAGGCGGAAATCCTGCACCAGATCGCTGATGGAAACACGAGAGAACAGGTGGCCAGTACACTGGTCATCAATGATGAGACACTGGACAACCGGCTTCAGTCTGCCCATTACAAGCTGGTCGTCAACGACCAGAAACTGGTGTTGATTGAGGCGGCACAGAGCAGTCTGCCGGCAATATCAAGGGTCAGTTTCACCGGCAAACCGGGCACCGAATACATTACCAAAGAGGAATTCACCGCTTTCAAGGAAAGCTTGAAAGAACATTTCAAATTCCTCAGCGGAGATATAAGTTAAACAAGCAGAAACAGGGGGGTGATCAAATGTGAAAACGACCAGGGAAGCAGACATTA